>JAITNA010000128.1 GCA_031290715.1 Eubacteriales Family XIII. Incertae Sedis bacterium
TATTTCGGCCGACGCTTCTATCATTCGATGGTACAACAGGTAAAAAACAGCGTCAATGAGAAGACTACGATTTTTTTGCAAACTGTGCGGAAAATTACCAATTGAAAACGGCGGAGCATGAAACCCCGCCGTTTTTGGTATTTGCTTGCTGTAAATTACAAGCCCAACCGCGCGGCGAGTTTTTGCTGCTGGGCGCGTATCTCCTCCGGGAGCCGGTCGAATTTCGAAAAGAATTCCTTTTGATTTTCGATTTCCTGCGCCCATGAATCCTTGTCGATGGACAGAAGCTCGCGGATCGTATCCAAGTTGACTTCATCTTCAATACCTGTGATCTCGATGTCCTCCGGTTTGGGCATGTAGCCGATCGCGGATTCGTCCGCGCCCGCATCGCCCTTGCAGCGGTCGAGAATCCATTTGACGACGCGGAAATTTTCGCCGTAGCCCGGCCAGATGAAATGCCCCTCGCCGTCGAGCCGGAACCAGTTGACATTAAAGATCTTCGGCGGGTTCGGAATCATTTTCCCCATATCGAGCCAATGCGCGAAGTAATCGCCCATGTTGTAGCCGCAGAAAGGCAGCATGGCCATTGGGTCGCGGCGAACGATGCCCACCTGCCCGGTCGCCGCCGCCGTCGTTTCGGAACCCATCGTCGCGCCGACAAAGACGCCGTGATCCCAGTCAAAGCTTTGATAGACCAAGGGCGCGACCTTCGCGCGGCGGCCGCCGAAGAGGATCGCGGAGATCGGTACGCCGTTCGGGTTTTCCCACTCGGGCGAGATACAGGGGCACTGCCCCGCCGGGGCCGTAAAGCGTGAATTGGGATGAGCGGCTTTCTCGGCGCTGACGCCGCCCGTCCACGGATTGCCTTTCCAGTCCGTTGCGTGTTCGGGCGCGGGCGTACCCATGCCTTCCCACCAGACCGTGCCGTCCTCCAACAGCGCCACATTCGTGAAAATCGTGTTTTTCTTCGTGGTCAGCAGGGCGTTCGGATTGCTCTTCATGCTCGTACCCGGCGCGACGCCGAAGAAACCGAATTCGGGGTTGACGGCCCAGAGCCTTCCGTCCTCGCCGATCCGCATCCAGGCAATGTCGTCGCCGACGGTCCAGACCTTGTAGCCCTTGTCGCGCGCGTACTGCGGCGGGATCATCATCGCCAGATTGGTCTTGCCGCAGGCGCTCGGGAAAGCGGCCGCGAGATAATCAACCTTGCCCTCGGGACTCTCGACACCGAGGATGAGCATATGCTCTGCCATCCATCCCTCCGTCTTGCCGAGGAAACTTCCGATACGGAGCGAGAAGCATTTCTTGCCGAGCAGCACATTGCCGCCATAGCCGGAGCCGATACTCCAGATCGTATTGTCCTCGGGGAAGTGGCAGATATACCGGCGTTCGGGATTGAGATCAAGTTTGGAATGAAGCCCCTTGACGAAGTCCGCGCCACCGCCGAGATAGTCCATGGCGACTTTTCCCATGCGCGTCATAATACGCATGTTCAGGACGACGTAGATACTGTCCGTCAATTCGATACCCACCTTGGAAAACCCGGAAGCCGCCGGCCCCATGAGGTAGGGGACGACATACATGGTCCGTCCCGTCATCGAGCCGTCAAAGAGCGCCCCAAGCTTGTCATAGGCTTCTTCGGGCGGCATCCAGTTGTTGGTCGGCCCCGCGTCCTCTTTCTTCGAGGTGCAAATGAAAGTGAGGTGCTCCACGCGCGCGACGTCGTTTTCGGCCGTCCGGTGATAGATACAGCCGGGCAATTTCTCCTGATTGAGCAACTCAATCTCGCCGGACGCCGCGGCTTCTTCCGTAAGGAGCGCGCGCTCCTCCTCCGACCCGTCGATCCATACGATCGTGTCCGGCTTCGTCAGCCCGGCCATCTCGTTTACCCAATCGCTTACTGCTTTGTTAGAATACATTTCGACCTCCGCCTTTCAATTTACAAGAAACAAGTTGTTAATTCATTATCACCCTCAAATGACCATCAAGGTGTAAGTGAGGTTGTGAAAACGATTGATCATTTTGCCGTCAAGCGTGTTGACGGGACAGATTTCGCCGCCGCTGTACATCAGGAAAAACGGCAGCTGCCCCCCGGTAATGGCCCTGGACCTTTCCATTTCCGCCGTCTGATCGGGCGCCAGGACAAGACAGCGCGAAAGGCAGGATACCGTAATGATACCGCTCCCCCCGTTTTGCGCCGCGTAGTCTTTTGCGGCCGTGACAGCGGCCTCCGCCGTATCCATCACGCTGCCGTAATCGACCTCCGCAAAGGTCAAAAGCGCCCCGGAAGGAATCTCAAAGCCCGTGAGCGCCCCCTCCTCCGTAATGGCGTACATGCTGCAAGCGATCGATCCCCCGCCGTCCATGAAATCGACGAGAAGGGGAAGCGTTGTCGCCGCGGAAAGGCCGTAGGTGTCGATCCCGATGGACTCCAAATAGCCGATGAGGGGCATATTATTCACCTCTTTCAGCCGATATCCCTCCGCGCTCGTGACGATGGCCGATTGCTGCTGAATATGGCTTTCGGAAATCGCCATGACAAAAAAGGCCGGCTGAATATTGCCGCGGATAAGCAGCAGCGCCATTTTGCGCGCGTGAATCTCGCCGCCCGCAAAGACCTTCGCGTTCTCATAGGTGAGCGCGGTATCGTTGGACAGGGTGCCGAATATGGGAATCTCCCCGCCGCTGAAATAGTCGAGAAGGCGCAGCATGAAATCCCCGCTGACATCTGTCAGAATGGGCGCAAGCGCAAAAATGAGCGATGGCGCGCCGCTCAGCTTGCCGAGCGCTTCCGTATAAACGCCGCGGATCGGCTCTTCCTCGCCGCCGTCAATGATCGCTTCCGAGAGGGCGACGGAAAACTCGAGGTCGTCGCCGGTCAGCACGGTGATACTGAGCTGGTCAAGCGCGGAAGCGGCGCTCACGGCGCTGCCCATTGCGGTGCAGCCAATGACGTCAAAAGGCAGGGCGTCCGAGATCGCTTTCACGCCCTCGAAATCCACAAATTCATAATAACAGGCGATGATGCCGACGCTGTTGCGAAGCAAACTGCCCGGAATGCCCAACTGTGTCAAAATCTCCTCGGCCGCGAGATCGGGATCATATATCTTGCTCGTGCAAGCCGTCAGCATCTTCATCATAAAGCCGCACCGTAAACGCGCTGATTGTACCGATTGATTTCATCCTCGATATACTGTTCGCCCTCCGGGAAGATCAAATCCCTCGGGCCGCCGTAGGTGAAGCACGGGATGAAATGCCCGCCGGGGCCGTAGGTTTCACAGGCCCTGCGTGTTTCCGCGCGGGTTTGATCCTCGGTAGCCGACGGCGAATCAATGATCGCCGCGTCGATCCCGCCCATGAGCGTCATGCGGCCGTCAAGCTCTTTCTGAAGCCGGATGATGTCGTTTTCGGGAAGTACGCCTTGCCAGACCGCGATACCCATGTCGGCCATATCGCCGATAATCGGCTCCATGAAAGAGTCCGCGTGGTGAACGATGAGGAGGTCCTTGCTGCGCAGATATCCGTACAATTCCTCATAATGCGGTTTGATCATTTCCCGCCAGACCTCGGGGCTGACGAACAAACTGTGCTTCATGCCCCAATCGTCATGGAGAAAGAACATTTCAGGATTCAGATTTTCAATAAGAAGCTCCGCGTAGCGCATTCTGTGTTTGCCGATGGCTTCGATGAGCGCCTTTGTCGCATCGGGCTCAATCATCAGGTTGACCAAGGCGTTTTCAAATCCCATAAGGAAATGCAGCCTTTCAAAAAGTCCGCTCGGAAAGAACGCGGCGCTGAATTTGTCCGTGCCGGCGAGCGCGGCGGCATGTTCTTTCGCGCCGCTCCAGTCGAGCGCTTCAAGATTTGGGAACACGAGCGTATCCTCCCAAGCCGTCACGTCTTTTATGACGAGCACATCGGCGTGCGGGAGCGGCGCCGCGGCCGGCTGATCCTCCGACCATGTCCAGACGACGCCGTAGGCGTCTTTGCCCTGCTCCCCTCTGCGCAGCCCGTGATTCGACGCTTTTAAAAGCGGATCCGGCACGATCAGGCCCATGAACTCATACCCATTGACAAGGCGGTCCGGTTTTCCGTCCCGATGAATGGTTTGCAGAAAATTCTCTCTAACTGTCAGCATATGTGACCCTCCTCTACGCATCGCACAAAGCAGCGAATAAAACTATTATAGTACAACTTTCTTTCTAATGAAATAATCGGCTGAAATTTGTTAAATTCCCAAATTGTAAATTGTGTCTATTCAGTGGTCAGCTAAATACTGTCAGCCGTAGCTTGCACTGCGGCTGAAGTCGCGCAAGCTTGGCAGACGTGGTACGACGGAGCTAAAGCTCCTGTACCACTGTCAGTCGTAGAGCGCCACGCGGCAGAGCCGCTGCACTCTTGACAGACGTGGTACGACGGAGCTAAAGCTCCTGTACCACTGTCATTCCCGATTTGCCTTTTTTCCACACGCTTTAGCGTGTAATGGAAAAACGGACAGCAGAGGTGCCCGCAGGGCAATCCCGGGAATCCAGAGATAAGTGTGAAAAATAATGTGGATAACTTTTTTACATGACGAATTTGTGCAGCCGCTGCGCGGCGGAATGGAGATAAATATGTCACTGGATTCCCGCATTCGCGGGAATGACAAGGTTTTTGCCACACCCCTGAATAGACACTGTAAATTTTCAAATTTCCAGACACTGTAAATTTTCAAATTTCCTGCTTGACAATAGTAACGTTATTGAAATACAATAAACCTATGAACGAAACAGCGTATTCATTTATATATTTATTGAGCGAGGTGAATTGAGCGGGGTAATCTGATGGCAAAGGCGTTTACGGAAAGCGAAATGTCAGCGATTAAGCGGCGGTTGATTGAGAACTGCCGTATTTGTTGGGAGCGATACGGGTACAAGAAAACGGGCGTGTCGGAGCTGGCCGCGATGACGGGCATTTCTCCCGCATCGCTGTATACGTTCTTTTCGTCGAAAGAGGTTTTGTTCGCAGAAACGGCAAACGATTTTTACAACGGCCTCTATGAACTTATAAGGACGCGCAAGCCGATGAAACCGACGAAAAGCGACTTGGCAGAAAGTTTCAAGCTGGCTGTCGGCGAAATCCGCAAAAACAAGTGGATTTTCAATCTGCGCGACGATTATGAAGTGTTTATGCGAAAACTGCCGCCGGGTTATTTGGAACAGGATTATCAACGGGATTTAATTGATATTTCAAGGATTATCGACATCTATGGCGTAAAGCCGAAAGCGTCGCTATCGGAAATCACCGCAGTAATATACAGCATTGTTTTATCGTTATATTTCACCGATGTTATCGGAGAGCAGCATCAAAACGCGGTTGATTTTTTAATTGATTCAGCGGTGGGAAAACTATTTCAATAGGGGGATTCGTACTTGGGCGTTCAAAGGAGGGGCGAAAATGAAAATTGCAATCTTGACGATGGGTACGCGCGGCGACACGCAGCCGTTCATCTCGTTGGCCGTCTATCTTCAAAGTCTGGGTCACGACGTCGTACTCGGCGCAAGGCCTGATTTCGTCGCGCTCGCAAAAGAATACGGCGTTCCTTTCGCGCCACTTGGACACTCTTATGCGTCGTTCATTAAGGACAACACAAAGAATTTTGAAAAGGGCGACTTCTTCAAAATCGCTTTGCAGGGTTTGCGGCAATACAAGATTATGTTTGAGAATATGGGCGAGGACGCTTTCCGCGCCGCGCTCGGTTCAGATGCGATTATTTACAAGCACAGTTGGCTTGCGGGGTACAGTATCGCGGAAAAATTGGGGGTTCCTTGCGCGAGCGCGATGTTGTTTCCGATCACGAAAACGAAAGAGTTTCCCTGCTTTATGCTTGGCGAGGGAAAGGACAGAGGGCGGCTCGGCAACGCGCTTTATTGGCGGCTTTGCGAACAGATTGTCACTTGGCAATTTCAGCGGCCGGCTGATAACAAACTGCGCCGCAAGACATTGGGTCTTAAATCCGCGCCGTTTTTCGGATATGGCAAGCGGCAGGAACGCGAAAAAATGCCCGTATTTTATTCGTACAGTTCCTATGTTTTGCCGAAACCGTCCGACTGGCCGGAGAACATACACGTCACCGGAATATGGAAAAATCCGCTGCCGGCTGACTGGTCGCCGCCGCCCGCGCTCACGCGATTTTTGGAGAACGGGGAACCGCCGGTTTATATCGGATTCGGAAGTATGCCGAGCAGCGCGGATAAAACGCTGACGCTCATTTTGAAGGCGCTTGAAATCTCAAAACGCCGCGCTGTTTTGCTGTCGGGATGGGCGGGCGTCGGGAGCGGAATCACGCTGCCGGATACGGTGTTTTGCGTTGACGGCGTGCCGCACAGTTGGCTGTTCCCAAAATGCGCGGCGGTCGTTCATCACGGAGGAGCGGGTACGACGATGGCGGGATTACTCGGCGGCGCGCCGTCAATCATTACGCCGTCCACAATCGATCAACACAGTTGGGCGCGGCAGATTCACAAGCTCGGCACAGGCCCCGCCCCGATACCGTTCAAAAACCTCAGCGCTGAAAATCTATCGACGGCGATTGCCGGGACGACGACAGACAAGACAATGCAAAAACGCGCCGCCGAAGTCCGCGCCGTTTTGGAGCGTGAGGACGGAATCAAAGCGGCGGCGGATTTGTTTTTTGAATACGTCGGCAGGGCTTGAATCGTCACTGAATATGCAGATAGACTGTTATAATTATTATATTATTGTATTGTAAATGAAAGAAATATTGGAGGGCGCTGTCCTGTGAATGGGCGGGATGATTTGGGAGGGATGAATAATGGGCGACAGGCTGCAAAATAAGGTTGCGATCATCACCGGCGCGACGTCGGGTATCGGAAAGGCGGCGGTTGAATTGTTTGCCGAGGAGGGCGCCAAGGTCGTTTTTGCGGGGCGGCGCGCGGCGTCCGGAGAAGCGGTCGAAGCCGAACTGCGCGGAAAAGGATATGACGTCGCCTTTGTGCAAACCGACGTTTCCGTCAGCGTGGACTTGAAAAATCTGACGGACAAGACGCTGTCCGCATACGGCCGCATTGACGTCCTTTTCAACAACGCGGGCATCAGTATTTACAAAACTCTGGAAGAGCTCGATATGGAAACAGCGGACCTCATTATGAACACGAACTATCGCGCGATGTTTGAATTGACGAAAATCGTCGTACCCGTCATGATCGCGCAAGGCGGGGGGACGTCCATTGTCAATACCTCTTCCATCGGCGGTTTGACCGGCTCTGCGACGCTCATTCCCTATTGCGCGTCAAAAGGCGCCGTCCGGCAGTTTACAAAAGCGCTCGCCGCGGAGGTCGCAAAACATAATATTCGTGTCAACAGCCTTCACCCCGGGCTCACCCTGACGGAGATGACCTTGGGAAATCCAGAATTTCTGGCGTCGGCATCGGCCGGGTTGCCGCTGAGCCGCGGGGCTGAGCCGCGGGAGATCGCCTACGGCGCGCTCTTCCTCGCGTCCTATGAATCAGGGTTTATGACAGGGGCTGAATTGGTCATGGACGGCGGGTTCACAAACTGCCGGTGAATTTTGAGGTTTTCGTATCCGGCTTGCCCGCTTTCCGGGCGTAGAATACTGCGAAATTGAGGTGTTTGTACGGGCAGTCCGCTTCGGCGAATCCTGCATCTGTCAACCATTTCAGTTGATCGCCCACGGTTGAGGGCGTGTCCAATTGCATTCGCGAGGCCGCTTTCTCAAGTTCCTCTTCCGACAGCCCGTTTTCGCGGATAAAGGTGATCCATTGCTCTTCATACCATGTTTCGATGCCGGGGTCGGGGCTGATGATCTGGTCGGCATTGACGAACTCGCCGCCGTCGTTCAAGGCCGCGTAAATTTTTTGGTAGAGCGCGGCCTTTTCCGCGCCGCTGAGGTGGTGAATCGAGAGCGCCGACAGAACGATGTCGTAATTTTCTTCGAGGGGAGAAGCGCTGTACTCGCCGACTGTACAGGTGATATTCGGGTTTCCGTCAAATCGCTTCCGCGCCTGCGCCAGCATGTCCTCCGAAAAATCGAGCAGCGTGATACTTGCGCCCGGATAGCGTTTCAGGAGAAAGGACGAATACAGACCGGTACCCGCGCCGAGGTCAAGGACGCGGGGTGCCCGCGCTTCCGTCCGCAGCATCCGAATCCCCGTTTCGTAGAAATCATCGAAGCGCGGAATCATCATGCGCCGATAGCGGTCATACTTCTCCGCGTGTTCATCGAAATGTCTTTTGACGTCCGCCTTATCCATGCTGTTATTCTATTACGGCCGCGCCGCCTTGTCGAGCAGGGTTTTTGCGCGATGATTTTGACATTATTTCGGCGCTACCGGTTTTTTTCTGACCGTGCGAAGAAGTAGGTGCCTACGATCAGGCAGACTACCGTGATTCCTATCACCGCGAGCAAACTCACGAGCGGATTGAACAGCACTGTCGTATCATATTCCGGGGTTCCCGCATAGACCACCGCGCGTGCGAGGTCGACACAGTAGGTCATCGGCAGTACGCGGCTGAGGCCGTAGAGGAATCCGCTCGAATTTGTGAGCGGAATGATGACGCCGGAGAGGAACATCTGCGGCATGACGATGAGCATGACTGCCGTATTTGCCGTCTTGGCGCTCTTGATCAGCCCGATAAAAATCATAGCAAGCGCGCCGCCGGACAGACACAT
>JAITNA010000183.1 GCA_031290715.1 Eubacteriales Family XIII. Incertae Sedis bacterium
ACCTTCCCCTCGCGCATCACGTAGATACGGCTCGCGAGCATACGCACGACGGAAAGGTCATGCGTGATGAAGAGCACCGCCAAGTTCCGCTCGCGCCGCAGCTTCTCGATGGTTTCGAGGATTTGGTTTTGGACGACGAGGTCGAGCGCGGAAACGGACTCGTCGCAGAGGATCAGCTCCGGCCGCGGCGCGAACGCCCGCGCAATGGCGATCCGCTGCCGCTGCCCGCCGGACAGGCTCTCGGGCTTTCGATCCAAAAACTCCCGCGGCAGCTCCGCAAGCCGCAGGACTTCGTCAAGCTCCGACTTCGGCCGCCCGCCCGCCGCAAGCGCTTCCTCGAGGATATACCGTACCGTATGCGCCGGATTCAGCGACGAATAGGGGTCCTGGAAAACGATCTGCGGGCTGCCCGCGCCGAAATACCGGACGCTCCCCTCGTCGGCCCGCGTGAGCGATACGATACAGCGCGCGAGCGTCGTCTTGCCGCTGCCCGACTCCCCGACGACGCCGACGCATTCCCCCTCGCGGATACAGATGCTGACGCCGTCAAGCGCGGCCTGCTCGCCGAAGCGCTTCGTCAGCCCGCTGACGCTCAGGATCGGCCTTCCCGCGCGCGCGTACACCGGATAGGCCGCCTGATTCAGCACGCGGTCCGCGCGGGTCAGCAGCTTCGTATAATCGTTTTTCGGATGTTCGATCACCTCGCGGGCGGGCCCCGACTCAACCACCTCGCCGCCGTGAAAAACGAGAATCCGGTCCGTCCGCTCATAGACGAGATTGATGTCGTGCGCGATCATGATGAGCGGCATACCGCGCCGCGCGCGAACCTCGTCGATGAGGTCGAGTATTTCCTTTTGTGTCACAACATCCAAGGCCGTCGTGGCTTCGTCCGCGATCAACAGCCGCGGCTCCGTCGCCAAGGCCGCCGCGATCACGACGCGCTGCCGCATTCCCCCGGACAGCTCAAAGGGGTAGCGCGCCGCCGCGGAAGCGGGCAAGCCGACCTCGGCAAGCGCTTTTTCGAGATCGAAGGACGCCCGTTTTTCTTTCGGGACGCCGGACAGGATCTGCGCCCCGCATTTGCCGAGCGGGTCGAGCGCGGTAAAGGGGTCTTGCATGATCAGGCCGATCTCACGGCCGCGAATCCTGCGCCAATCGCGCTCCTTCGCGCCCGGCGCCGCCGCCCTGCCGTCTATGAGATATTCGCCCGCCGCCCTGCTTCCCGCGGGCAGCAGCCCTGTCAGGGAGCGGGCGAACATCGTCTTGCCGCTGCCCGACTCCCCGACGATGCCGATACTCAGGTTTTCGTTCAGCGAGAAATCGATGCCGTTCAGGATGCCCTTCCCGCCGATCCGCACGCGCAGGCCTTTCAGGGATATGCTGATGAACCCCGCCGCGCCCTGCCCCGCGCCCCTGCCCCTGCCGCTCATGAGAGTTTGTTCCTTTCCATCAGATAGCCGCCCACGACGTTGATCGCGATCGCCGCAATGACGATGGCGATCCCCGGGCTCAGCGCCGCCGCGGGATTGTCATACAAAAGCCCCCGTCCGTCGGAAAGCTGCCGCCCCCAATCCGCGTCCCCCGGTCCCACGCCGAGCCCCAAATACGACAGGGACGACATCGACACAAGCCCGTAGGCGATGTTCAAGAAGAAGTTCACGAAAACGACGGGCATGATGTTGGGGAAGATATGCTTCGAGAGAATGCGAACCGTTCCGAGCCGCAGGAGCAGGGCCGATTCGATATACGGCTTCCCCTTTTGCGCCGCCACGGCCGAACGCACGAGCCGGATGTCAAAGGGGGAATAGAGAATAATCATGACGAGAACGCTGACCCAGTACCCGCCGCCGATGATTCCCGCCGCCACGATCGCGAGCAGCAGGGAGGGCATGGATAAGGTGAGGTCCGCGTAGCGTGAGATGATCCAGTCAAGGGCGCCGCCGTACCACCCGGCTGCGCTGCCGAGGGCAAGCCCGAGGATAATACTGCCGACCGCGATCACGACCGGTCCGATCAGGGCGCTGCGCGCGCCCGCGACGACAAGCTTGAACACATCGCGGCCGAGGGCGTCCGTGCCGAGAAGATGATTCTTTGAAAAAGCCGGAAGCCCGCCCTGCGTGATGTCTTGCGACAGCGCGCCCTCCGCAAACAGATCCGGCAGGAGCATCCACGCCGCGATCAGGGCGAGGGCCGCGATCGCCAAAAGAACGCCGGGGCCCGGTCTGCGCGCCGTCATTTCACGCCCTCCCGTCCCGTATAAAGGCGCCGGCGCTGCCGTGACAGGGGGTCGATGAGATAGACGAGGACGTCGACCGCCGCCGAAGCGGAGCAGATGAGGAACGCGAGCGTGAGCGCGATGTACTGAACGACGGGGACATCCCCGAAAGTGACGGACGAAGCAAGCAGATTGCCGAGCCCCGGAATCGCGAAAACGCTTTCCACGAGGACCGTCCCGCCGAAAAGGTTGGCCAACACAAGACCCGTGCTTGTCAAAATCGGAGCCGACACGTTCTTGAGCTGCGCCAAAGTAATGCTTCCCGGCGCGACCGAACGCGCGCGCATGAACATGGTATAGTCTTTATCCGCCTCGGAGAGCAGGGAGGACCGCGTGATTTTGAGTACCATCGCGCTCACCGCAAAAGTGAGGGCGACCGCGGGCAGCGTCAGATGCCACAGATTCCCCGCAAAGCTTCCCGCGCCTTTCCAGTAAATCGGGAACCACCCGAATTTCAACGCAAAGATGTAGAGAAAGAGAAGCCCCACCGCAAAACTCGGCGCACTTGTCCCGACGAGAGCGACGGCATTGATCGCGCCGTCGCGCAATTTCCCCCTCCCCTTTGCGGAAATTACACCAAAAAAGATACCGAGAACGACACTCAGAATGAGCGAAATCAATACGAGTTCAAAGGTGACCGCGGCTTGCGGCCCCACCATGTCCGTCACGGCGGAGCCTGTCCGGATCGACTCGCCGAAATCCAAATGCAGCGCATTGTTCAGCCAACGCCCGTACTGGGAGAGGAACGGGTCGTCGAGATGATACTGCGCCCGGATGGCCGCGAGCAGCTCCGGCGTGACGTGCTTCGTACCGACGAGCGCGCGGGCGGGGTCGCCGGGCGCGAGGTAGATGAGCGAGAACACCACAAAGGACAGTACCAAAAGCGATACGATCAGTTCAGCTGCCCGCTTTGCGATGAACTTCGCTGTTTCCATGCTGTTTTTTCCGTGTTTATGATTTCGTAAAGCGGTCCGGCCAGTTCGTCGTCAGCAACGTATAAGAGCCGTAGCCGTCAAGCTGAATGCGGCTCGAATACGCGACGGCGGCTTGCCCCCAAAAGACAGGGGCATAGATCGCCAATTCCTGCGCGATGTTATTCGATTCAAGGATGGGGTCGATCTGCGCTTCGAGCGAATCCGCGCCCATGACCCGCGCGGTCAGCGCAGAAACTGCCTTGTTCGTCCAGTTGGCCGGGTTGTATCCCGCCCCCTGCGCGTCGAGCAGCCAGTTTGTGATCTCACCGGGCTCTGCCGTCGTCGGATAATAGATCATCCACGCGACACCCTGATTTCCGTCCCCGACCTCGCCAAGCCACTGGTCGAGCGGGATTTCCTTGACGTTCAGCGTGATGCCGAGATCCTTCAGCGACTCCGCGATGGCCAAAGAAGCCTTCCCGGCATTCTGATAGCTGTCAGGATAATAGATCGTCGTCTCAAATCCGTCCGGCACAGAGGACAGCGCGAGCTCCTCCTTCGCCTTCTCGATCGAATAGTCGTAATGCGCGACATTCGCAAGCTTCTGCGCCGCTTCCGACGCGGAAAACACAGACGCGAACTGCTCAGGCGCCGGGATCGCCGTCGCCGCCGTGCCGTGCCCTTTCAGAATGCTGCCGCTCACGATGCCCTCTTTGTCGATCGCGTAGGCCACCGCCCTGCGCACATGCTCGTCGCCGAAAGGCTCGACGCCGGGATCGAAGGTCAGCCCGAAGTAGGAACGGTCCGCGACGTATTCCACCGTCGCGCCCTCGACCTTCTCCCATTGTTCGGACTGCTCGACCGGGATGTTCAGCGCGAAATCGAGATCGCCCTGCGTGAACGCAAGCAGCCGCGTATTTTCGTCCGCGATGAAATCAAAGCGCACTGATTCGATGGCCGGCTTGCCGTTCCACCAAGTATCGACCGCCTCAAAGGTCGCGTGCGAACCCGGCTCGAACTCCACGGCTTTGTACGGCCCCGAGCCGAGGATCAACTCCTGCGGCGAGCCGATCGCCTTCGCGCTTTCCGCAAACGCGCGCGAGGTCACAAAAAGGCCGCCCGCGTTGGATACGGACCAGATGAAACTGGCGTGGGGGCCGTCGAGCGTGATCCGCACCTCGTCGTCGGCCGTTTGCTCCACAGACTGCACATATTTGGGGAAATAGATGGATGTCCCCGGCGATTTCACCGGGTCCTGCGCCTGTTCGATCGAGAACACGATATCGTCGGCCGTGACATCCGTGCCGTCCTGAAACTTCGCGCCCTTCCGCAGCTTGAACGTCCAGACGGTCGCGTCGTCGTCCGTCCAGCTCTCCGCAAGCGCGGGAATGACCTCGCCGTCGTTGGAAATGCTCACAAGCCCCTCCTGCGCGATAGCGGCTATGTAATAATTGAGGATGCCGGCCTCCTGATTGACGTCGATCGACGCCGGCGAGCCCGCGATGCCGATCACAAGCTCCCGTGTATCCCCCCCGCCCGTGCCCGTGCCTGTCCCGCCGCCGGAACCGCCGTTCCCGCAGCCGGCCAACGCCAAGGCGAACACGAGCAAAAGCGCCATGACAAGCGCAAGCCGCCCGGCCATCCCGCGGGCAATCCGCTTATTTCTTTGAGATTCCATAATACAATCCTTTCTGTTTTGACGGTATTGAATGTTATATACAGGTTTACATATATGTTATATATGAATTATATTCCATCGCAGCTTCAATTGCAAGAACTATATTATACCAGAAAAAGCGCCGAAACGATTCAGCCATACGGCAAAAACCTTGTCAGCCGTAGAGTGCCACGGTAGACGACCACGGTAGACGACCACGCGCTGAGGCGCTGTCGTCCTCGAATGGGACGTTCCAACGGTCGCAAACGACCGGGATACGTCCGCAACGGTAGACGACCACGCGCTGAAGCGCTGTCGTCCTCGATGTGCGAGGTACGACGGAGCTAAAGCTCCTGTACCTCTGCCAATCACTGGATTCCCGGTTCGCTTCGCGCCCGGGAATGA
>JAITNA010000006.1 GCA_031290715.1 Eubacteriales Family XIII. Incertae Sedis bacterium
CAAGAAGACCTTATACAACACTTTCTGAAATCTCTGATTTCATGAAAGTGACTGCAATGCGGGAATCCAGTGCCTGCCCCTGTCATTCCCGGGCGCGAAGCGAACCATTGTCATTCCCGCGAATGCGGGAATCCAGTGCCAACCCCTGTCATTCCCGGGCGCGAAGCGAACCGGGAATCCAGTGCATCTCCGGATTCTCGGGCTCTACCCCTGCGGGGCACAGGCGCCGCAAGCGGCGGCCCCAAGAATGACAGCATTAGGAAGCATCCCGCGAATGACAATGTGCGACGCGCAGAAGCAGACGCACATCGTCCTTCTTCATCCTTTCAAAATCGGGCCGCCCGCCGGCAAAAAACCGCCGGTCGATCCGCTCGGAAATATCGGCGAACAGCCGGCCCGCGGCGGCACGGTCAGGCTCGCTTTCCGGAATGCGCGCAAACAGCCGCGCCAGATATTCTTCGGGCGTTTCAGGCGCTCCGCGCCGCAGACCCCGGCGGCCCGCCCTGCGCGAAACACGGAGGAACATCCCCTCGTAGGTATCCCGTTTGAAACAGAACACCGCAAAGAACACGAGCTTTTTCTGCAGCCGCCGGAAGGCGGCAAGCAGCGCGTCAAGAAAGGAAGCGCCGCCGATTTCGACCGTGTATCCGGCGGCGGACATGCTACGGGGCCGCAGCGCCCTTTTTCGATATTTTCGCAGCAGAAAGACGAGAATGACAGCTGCGATGACAAGGCCGATGACGACGACCGGGCCGAGCAGCCCCGAAAACCCCCGCAGCGCCTCGGCTTCTTCCGCGCCGCCGCCGCCCGCAGCGGGCGGCGGCAGTTCGGCCGGCGCCGGGGTTTCCGACAGTGGGATCAGGGATATCAGAAATTCAACAAAGCGCCCGATCTGCTTCCCTATAAACAACAAGCCGTTCCCAAAAGCGGAAAGGATCGTCAAAATCGCACTGCGCGCCGCGGGCAGGAGCAGCGCGGAGAACGCCCCCGCGCAAAGCGCGATCGCGATTACAAGAACAGTCAACAGAAAACCCTTCTGGATATTCGCCGCCGATTTCGATTCCTCATCCTCCTTTCCCGCAATGCCGTAAATCCGGGAATAGGACAGCATGAACAGATTGAGCACCAAGGCCGCGACACACAGTGCGTAGGCTTCCGTCGGGATGCTGTAGTCCGAAAGCCCGAGCAGGAAGAAAAACGACGTCCCGACGACGGAAACCTCCGTGAACGTCAGCATGGTATGAATCCGCATCGCTTTGCGGCTCAGCATGGCGCTGTGGACGGCGGGGACGAGAAAGGTGAGCCCCGCGATCAGATGCATGCCAAAGCCCGCGATGTTGTTTTCCGCGGTGAAAAGCAGGGCTTCCGTGACCGCGGCGAGGAGGATGTTCACGGTCACGACCCGCGCCAAGGTACGCTCCCGGCCGGACAGGAAAAAATTGACGCCCGCGGAGATCAAGGCGCATAGCAAAAACAGGGCGAAATTGAAATACATGACGTCTTCGCTTCTGCCCGCAATCGACAGAAAGATGAACAGGCAAACGGCAAAAACCGTGCTTGAAAAAACAGGGCCGATCAGCAGCAGAAAGCGCTTCACCATGACGAAACCCGCTCAAATTCAAAAATCCCGCGCACGCGAATCCCTCTGTCCGCGCCGGATATCGCGTCCGGCAGCAGCGCCTGCACCTTGTGCTCGGGGTATCGTTCCGTCAGGCGGCGAAAATCCGGCGGCTCAGGCTCTCCGGCGGCATAGTATACGCGCCCCGGTTCATCCGGCATTTTACCGGACGCCCCTGCGGAAAAGCTTTCGTCCTGCCGCGAAACAGCCGCCAAAAGCTCGAGCATGGCGAGCCGCGCCCTGTCGCCCGCGGAAGGCTCCGTACAGGTTTCCGGGAAAAAACGGGACGCCGACGTCATGAGCGATACGCGTATCCCGCGCTCGGTCAGGCCGGCGATCAGCGAGCCCAACACCGAAAGGGCCCGCTCAAATTCCGGCGCGGGAACAGGCCGGAAGGTCGCGGCGTCGAGGACAAACAACACCGTATCCGGCGTAACGATCTCAAAGGTGTTCGTTTTGAGCCCCTGCCCGCGCGCCAGCAGCCGCATATTGACGTCCTTCGCGTGATCCCCCGGCAGATAGTCCCGCACCGTCTTGATGATCGTGCGGTCCTTCAGATATCCCCCCGAAGCGGACCGGCTGTCCCACATATCCTGCAGGATGGCGTCGACGGATACGTTTGTCCGACGCGGGAATACCGTAATGCGCACAGGCGAAGGAAGGGGGAAGGTTTTTCCGATCGCGGCGAGCCCGAAGCCGTCGCCCGAACGAACGACCGCGGACGATATTTCGAGAATACCCCTGCGTTTTGCTTCCCACTCATCCGCGACCCGCGCCGCGTGCCTCCATTTGATCAAAGGGACGGAATACAGCCGTTCATACGTGATTGAGGTCGTCCCGTCTTCGCAGGGCGACGTATATTCAATAACGACGTTCGGGTCCGGCAGCGCGCACGCGTCCATGTCACAGGCTTCGCGCACCTCCGCCCAAAGCAAGGGAAGCATTTTCCGATTGTCAATGGTTCTCGTTATCGAGAAACGCTGCTGCGGAAACAGATAGGTTTGCTCCGCCGAGAGCGAGAAGCCCACATTTTTGAGCGCGGCGCGGGCCCACAAATAGGAAGTCAAGGTGAGCAAAAATACCGCCCCGAACAAGACCCCGAGCGCCGTATGCCCAAACAGGACGGCCGCGACGCAAAAGATGAGCCACGCCGCGATCACAGCGCGATTGACAAGATAGCTCGATTCACTGCCTTTGTCATTTTGCACCGATCATTTCCTCGTCGCCGCCGGGTACGGGAACCGTATTCAGGATGTCCTCGATAATGGACGCCGCGGTTTTGTTCATCAGGCGCGCTTCCCCGGAGGGAACGATGCGATGCGTCAACACATACGGCGCCAGCGTTTTGATATCGCCGGGGGTCACAAAGTCCCGCCCGCGGATGGCCGCTAACGCTTTCCCGCCCCGGTACAGGGAGCGCGAGCCCCGCGGACCGGCCGGAAGCGTCAAGAGCTTGCCGCCGCGCGTCGCTTCCACGATCTGCACAATGTAGTCCGTCACGCGGTCATCTATGCGGATTCCCGAAATCTCCTTTTGTATCGCGCGAATCTCTTCTGCGTCTAAAACCGGCGTAAGGCTATCGAAGGGAATCTCGTCCCCGATGGTCTTGAGCATGAGGGTTTCCTGATCGCGGGTGGGGTAGCCGAGTGACAGCCGCATGAAAAAACGGTCCATCTGCGCCGCCGGCAGCCTGAATGTACTCTCCGATTCCACCGGGTTTTGCGTAGCCATGACGAGGAAGGGCCTTGGCAGTGCCCGCGCCGCTCCCTCGATCGTCACCTGCAGCTCTTCCATCGCTTCGAGCAGCGCGGATTGCGTCCGCGGGATCGCGCGGTTGATTTCATCCGCCAGAAAGAGGTTGGTCATGATCGGCCCGTCCATCACGCGAAAATCCCCCGTCCGTTGATCGAACACGCTCAAGCCCGTGATATCCGAAGGCAAAAGGTCCGGCGTGAACTGTACACGGGAAAAGGTGCAGCCGAGGATTTTCGACAGCACCTTCACGAGCGTCGTCTTTCCCGCGCCGGGCAAATCGTCGAGCAGGATATGCCCGCCGCTGAACACCGCGGCCAAAATCAAGCCGATCTGCTCTTCCTTGCCGATGATGATTTTCGACGCTTCGCGGACGGCCGCGTCGGCTTTTTCGCGTACCTGATTCATTCGGCACCCTCTTTCTGAAGCGTTTGCGTTTCGTTCATGAGCGTTTCGTCCGTGAGCGTTTCGTTCATGCTGCCCGTGCGATAGCCTTGAAGATCGAGCGTGACATACGAAAATCCCATCCCGCGAAACGCCGCGCAGACCTCATCGCGCAGCGCGTCCTCCGTCAGCCGCCCGATTTCCTCCGGCGACACTTCAATGCGGGCCAGACAGGAAGCCCCCCCGTGAATCCGCACACGCACATAGCGAAAGCCCTTGTCGAGCAGCAGCTGTTCCGCCCGGTCAACCATGGAGAGCTTTTCGAGCGTGATGTCCTCCCCATAGACGAAGCGCGACGAAAGACAGGCGAAGGACTGCTTGTCCCAGGTCGGAAGCCCCAGGCCCTTTGAAATCGCCCGGATATCGTCCTTCGTCAGACCGGCCTCGCGCAGCGGGCTGACTGCGCCCAATTCGCGGACCGCCTGCATGCCGGGCCGATAATCCCCCGTGTCGTCCGCGTTGGAACCCTCCGCGACGGTATCGAAGCCCCGCGTCCGCGCGAGCGCTCCGATTTTTGTGAATAATTCATATTTGCACAGGTAACAGCGATTGGGGGGATTGGACGAGAAGCCGTCGATGTCGAGTTCCTCCGAATCGATGATTTCATGCTCCAATCCCTGCCCCGCGCAAAAATCCGCGGCGGCCGCCAGCTCCCGCTGCGGAAAAGACGCGGACCTTGCCGTCACAGCCAACACATTTTCCTTGCCGAGCGCTTCGGCCGCCGCGTATACCAAAAGCGTCGAATCCACCCCGCCCGAAAAAGCGGCCGCGACCCGGCCGTATCCGCGCAGCACATCGAGCAATCGCTCATATTTTTCCCTGAATGTATCTATCATACTCGTGTCACAATCTCCTTTTGCTCTCAATTCAGATGTGTCTATTCAGACCACCCGGAAAAACTGCTGTCAGCCGTAGAGTGCCACGCGGCGAAGCCGCTGCACTCTTGGCAGACGTGGTACGACGGAGCTAAAGCTCCTGTACCACTGTCATTCCCGCGAATGCGGGAATCCAGCGATTAGCCGATTCCGTCGATCCGGCCGCCGCCGATCACGACATCTCCCTCGTACAGGACGGCCGCCTGCCCTTTCGCGGGCGCGCGCACCGGCTCGTCAAATTCGATACGCAGCCTGCCCTCTCCTGCCGGCGCCGCCGTCGCCGCGGCCGGCCTTGCCCCATATCTTATCATAACATCCGCGCGCAGGGGACGGTCTATGCGAGAAACCGCAATCAAATTGACATCCCGCAGCTCGATCCCCTTCGCAAATACCGCCGCTTCATCCGCGAGTACGACCTCGTTCGTTTCCGCGCGAATCCCGCATACATACATCGGCCGACCGAACGCCATCCCCAGACCCCGGCGCTGCCCGATGGTGTAGCGGATGATCCCCTTGTGCCGTCCGAGCACACGCCCCGCTTCGTCCACAAAATCTCCGGGCGGGCTGACCCTCCCGGCATAGGCCTCCGCGAAGCCCGCGTAGTCCCCGCTGCGCACGAAGCAGATGTCTTGGCTCTCCGCTTTTTTCGCGTTAACAAAACCGGCTTTGGCCGCGATCGCCCGCGTTTCGGCTTTCACAAGCCCGCCGAGCGGGAAGCTCGTATGCGCAAGCTGTTCCTGCGTCATGGTATAGAGGAAATACGTCTGATCCTTTTCCGTGTCGGCGGCGCGTTTGAGCAGCCATCTTTCCCGCTCCCCGTCAAAGCAAATCCGCGCGTAATGCCCAGTCGCGAGGACATCGAATTCCATGGCGCGCGCCCGCGAAAGCAGCTTGCCGAATTTCAAAAAATCGTTGCAGTCGATACAGGGGTTGGGCGTTTCCCCGCCCTCGTAGGACGAAATGAAGCGTTCGACGACCTCCCTGCGAAAATCCTCCGTGAAGTCGAATACATAGTGCGGCAGGCCGAGCCCGGCCGCGACACGGGCGGCATCCCCCGCGTCCGCGAGCGAGCAGCACGGACGGTCCGCGTTTTCCCCGACGTCCTCATTCGCAAAGAGCTTCATCGTTACGCCGACACAGGCATAGCCGGCGTCCCTCATCAAAAGAGCCGCCACCGAACTGTCAACACCGCCGCTCATGGCGATCATCGCCCGCCCTTTCATCGCAGCAGCTCCTCCGAAAGGATGGTAAAATGCCCTTTATGGAAATCGAGCAAACCCTCCTCCTTCATTTTCCCGAGTTCATGCGAAAGCGCGCTGCGATTCACCCCGAGGAAGCGGGCAAACTGCTCTCTGTCCATATTGATATGAAAATCGCGCGACCCGCTCATGACCGCAATATGGCGAAGGAATACAACAATCCGTTCGCGCAGCGATCGGCGGTACAGCACGTCGATCTTGTGCAGTCTGCGCAAGCTGTCATTCGCCAGCGCTTCAATGATATTCGCGCGCAGTATCTCCCCGATGTTCCGCGGAATCGCCCGCGAGAACAACGAACTGTACTCGACGCGCAGCATCGTACACACATCGAGCGCGGTGAGCCGGTACGGCCATTTGTGCGTCGAGGAGCAGACGACGTCAAGGCCGATGAGCTCGCCGGGGACAAACAGCTGAATGAGGTCAAAGCTCCCGTCCAAATGGTATCCCACGCCCTGAATGCGCCCGGAGGTCAGCAGGATGAACTCCTGCGCGACGCTTTCCGCTTCTGCCAGAATCACATTTCTTTCGCAAACGGACTCCCGGACAGCGATCGACCGCAGCACCGTTCGCAGCTCCCTTTCCGTCAATCCGCGAAATACCCGCGCGTTTTTGATTTTGTTATAATATTTTTCTGTCATACCGCCTACGGCATTTCTATCTCTGTCTTTATTGTTTCCGTTTTTTCCCCGGCAATCCGCACGGCCGGCGCCGCCGCGCGGAGCTGTGACAAGGCAAGCTCCCTTTGCGCCGGCGCCGCGATAGCGTCTGCGCACACCCGCTCCGTGAACCGCGGGCTCAGCAGCGTATAAGCGCCGCCCGCCGCCGCTTCGATCCGGTGAAACTCAGCGTAATCCATCTCGCAGCTGAAAACAAGCTGTTCGCTGACCCGCGACAGTCCGGCCGCGCGGATTGCGAGCCGGGCCGTACCCGTATAAGCGCGGACGAGCCCGCCTGTACCAAGGCGCACACCGCCGAAATACCGCGTGACCATGACCGCCGTATCGCTGATCCCCTCGGCCGCGAGCATATGAACCATCGGCGCGCCGGACGTCCCTCTCGGCTCCCCGTCGTCGCCCGCCCATTGAAGCTGCATCGCGTCCCCGAGCACATAGGCCGGCACATTGTGCGTCGCCTGCCGGTGCAGCTTTCGGATTTCCTCAAAAAATGCCTCGCAGGCTTCTGTTGAATCCACGGGGCATACATATCCAATGAACCGCGAACCGCGTATCGTCTGTTCCGCTTCGGCTCGTTTTGTAACGGTCAGATAAGCTTGCATGAATCAGAACTTCGTTTTGCCCAACTCCCCGATAAACTTATCGTTCAATATCTTGATGTGCGTCCCTTTCATGCCGAGCGAGCGGGATTCGATAATCCCCGCGCTCTCAAGCTTCCGCAGCGCGTTCACAATGACGGACCTCGTGATGCCGGAACGGTCGGCGATTTTGCTCGCGACGAGCAGCCCCTCGTTGCCGCTGAGCTCCGCGAAAATCTGCTGCACCGCCTCGATCTCCGAATACGACAAAGTGGCGATCGCCTTTTGCACCGCGGTTTTGACGCGCTCTTCTTCTCGGCTGTGCAGCGTTTGAATCCGCTTGATCTCAAGGCCCACAACCGTCGCCCCGTATTCGCCCAGAACCAAATCCTCATCGTTGAATGCGGGCGAATAACGCGTCAGCACGAGGGTGCCGACCCGTTCCCTGCCGCCCAAAATAGGAATAATCGTATGCAATTTCTCATAGGTATCATAATCGTATTTGAAGATTTTGAGCGCTTCTTCCCCCTTCAGGTTGGACTGCGTTTCCACCACCTTGACGAGCTCGTCGTTGTACTCCTTGGGCATCGTTTCCTGACCCGTTTCCGGATCCTCGATGGCGGCGCTGTCGGACCGGATGGTGTAATGCACCCCGACGACGCTCCCCCCAATATTGATGATGTAAACATTGCCGTCGATCAACTCGCTGAGGATCGCCGCCAGATCGGAAAATGAGAACGCGCCCGTCGTACTCTCCTGAAGTACCCAATTGAGTTTTCTGACCTTATCGAGAATCGTTTTCGCCATTGATAATGACCTGCCTTTCCTTATGAGCCCGCAGCAACACTGCAATTTGTCAAAAACAATCAAGAGCAGACGACGTGAAACCAAAACACACGAACCCCTGCACATTCATTATATCCCAATTCAGCCGTATGTAAAGAAATTTTTTGAATATTCTCTACAATTGAAGAAACGAACTATGACATTTGTGTTTTTTCGGAAATAGGATATAATGGTGATGGTTGTTTTCGCCGCTCATTATGCGGTTATGCGGTTATGTATGGAAGGAGTATGGATTATGGGCAGAGGGGGCGGTTCAGGCAGTTCCGGCAGTTCCGGCGGGCGAAGCGGCGGCAGTTCCGGCAGCGGCAGAAGTTCCGGCAGTCACAGTTTTTCAGGCAGGTCTTCGGTGGGCGGAAGAGGCGGCGGGAGCAGTTCCTCTCGCGGCGGCGGGGGCGGTTCCTCTCGCGGCGGCGGTTCGCCCGGAGGCTATTCCGGCGGGGGTTACGGTTACGGGGGCGGCGGTCCGCATCCCGGCTATCGCGGCGGTTACGATACCGGCCCGCGATATGGCTCGCGCCGGTATTACGGCGGCGGCCGATATTATTATTACGGGGGCGGTATCCGCTTTCTCAACGCGTTGGTTGTAATCATCGTGCTTTTGATTGTTGTATTCATTGTCTACTCGGCGCGCGGGGGGCTTGGCTCGAACATCACGGCGTCGACGCAGGCGCGGGAACCCTTGGCAAAGGGGATCGCGAGCCAGACCGAATACATTCGGGACGACGCGCGGTGGCTTGGCTCCGCGAAGTCGGTAGAAAGCAGCATGAAATATTTCTACAGCAAGACGGGGGTTCAGCCCTACCTTTGGATCGCCGATGTGATTGACGACCGCAAAGACTTGAAATATCCCGACCTCGAGCAATATATGGAGCAGGAATATCAAGAAATGTTCTCCGATGAGGGGCATATGATCGTGATGTTCTACGAGCCTTACGAGGGCGAATATGAAACGGCGATTCTCGTCGGATCCGCCGCACGAACCGTTATCGACGCGGAAGCGCAGGAGATCATCCTCGACTATCTGGATTCCTACTATTACGACGACGGGCTTGACGACGCGGGTTACTTCAATAAGGTGTTCACGAAATCCGCGGATCGGCTCATGGAGGTCACGAAGCCGTGGTACAGCGGTTTGATTGCGTTTGTCGTCGTCGCGATTGTCGTTATCGTGATTTTGCTCGTGTTCATCCGCATGTTGAAGCGCAAAGCGGAGAAACGAAGAGCGGACGCCGAGCTGCTGAACGCGGACGTCAGTGAAATCGGCGGTGCGGACGCGGCGTCCCGATTGGCGGATAAATATGACGATAGAGGTCTGTAAATGTGTGTCTATTCAGGGGTCAGCCAAATACTGTCATTCCCGAGTTGCCCGCAGGGCAATCCCGGGAATCCAGAGGTAAATATGTCGCTGGATTCCCGCATTCGCGGGAATGACAGCAGTTTTCCCGGAGGGTCTGAATAGACACATAAATGTCATTCTTGGGCGCGAAGCGTCCCGAGAATCCGGCGTAGATTATATTATATGATGATATAATGATATATAGTTGTAGGCAGCAGAAGCATTCGCGGATTTGCAGTGCGGAAGAGGAAAGAAAAGGAGATTTGATATGGGAATTTTGGACAGGTTCAGCACCATTATGAAAGCAAACATCAATGCGCTATTGGACAAAGCGGAAAACCCCGCGAAGATGATCGACCAATATCTCATTGATTGCAAAGAAACCTTAGCGGAGGTCAAAAAAGAAACCGCCGGTGTCATGGCCATCGAGAAGCAGTGCGCGAAGGAGTATGAGGACAACGAAGCGGAGGTCGCGAAATATCAGGAATTGGCCAAGAAAGCGGTTTCTGCAAACAATGACGACGACGCAAGGACCTTTATTGCCAAATATATAGGTCTGGAAGAGAAGCGCGCGGTATTGGGGCGCAACAAGGAAACGGCCGAGTCCAACGCAACGCGGATGCGCGAAATGCACGACAAATTGGCCAAGGATATCAAGGAATTGGAAGGCCGCAAGTCGCAAATCAAGTCGACGGTCGCGGTCGCCAAGACCACAGAAACGTTGAACAAGATCGGCGACATTACCGGCAAATCATCCGACGTCGGAGGTAAGTTTTCTGATATGCAGCAGAAAGCGGACAAGATGTTGTTTGAAGCGGAAGCAAAGGCCGAACTCAATCAACCGGTGCGGGATGAAGCCGAATCCCTGTCCGCAAAATACGCGGAAGCAGCCGGCGCCGACATCGAAGCGGAATTAGCAAAACTGAAAGCCGGAATCTAACAGGTTCCGAAACAAGCGGATTTTCCGCTCCGTTCAGAATGAAAAAACGGCTGTCTATTTTCAGACAGCCGTTAATAAATTTCTTTTTCATTTCATCCACATCCCGCTTCTGCTTTCGCTACAAGTTCATCAAGGGCGGTATTCAACCGTTGCATTGTAACACCAATGTCTTCTTCGTTATGGGCAGTTACGTTTTTCCCTTTTTGCGGGAATACATCTAACGTTACTTCCCACTCTTCAGGCAGAACAAAAGAGAATTCCGCATAGTCGCCATATCCCGTCGTATATACCCGTGTTTTTTCATCAAACCACGGGAAAGCGCCCTCTTGTCCCTCAGATTTTACACTATCCTCATCACCATTATCGGGATCGGTATTTGTGTTGGAATTCATGCCATCACCGGATGGCGTATCGCCGCCCTTGTCGCCGCAAGCCGCCAGCCCAAACGCAAGCGCGATACATAGAATCAATACAGTCAATACTCTCATCCAAATCCGACAGTTTTTTCGGATACAAATGCGAGATGGCGGTCACGACGGAGGAGCGGATCGTCACGGCGGCGGAAGCCCATAGCGGATCGTACGCGGACGGCACGGACTTTGATGAATTGATGGACCGTACGCTGAAAGGCGGGGTGGCCGTCAAAGAATTCTTCGGCGGCAAAGCGTATTTCCGCAAAGGGATTTTCGAGAAGCCGGAAGCGATGGGCGCCACAGGGTATATCCCGGCCGGCGCTTCCGCGTACAAAGTGGATGAAGGCATGTTTTCATACAACAAGGACAGCGACCAATGGTTCTGCGGGATGGGCAACAGCACCATGTCAAAGAGGACGCAGAAGAACGGGAAGATGAAACGTTTCCATGGCATGGCCGGGGCTCGGGGGTACGGGCTGGAGTCTGTCCGGCGGCAGGTCAAGCTCACCGCGATTGCCGTGAACCTCAAGAGGATCGCCCGGTTGGCAGCG
>JAITNA010000030.1 GCA_031290715.1 Eubacteriales Family XIII. Incertae Sedis bacterium
CAAGCCCAAAAACCGGCGACAAAAACACCCCGATCATCCGGTGGCTGACCCTGACAGCAGCCCTGCTAAGCCTCCTCCTCATTCCGGCAAGGAGAAAGCAAAAGCAAAAAGCCAAAAGCTAAAGCAAAGGGGAAGCAAGGGAGCACGAGAACCGACTCCGTGCTTCCAAAGGTAAAAGACCTCGGCTTTCAGTCATGGTAAGAAATGTAATATATTGACATTATTGTAATAATAATATAGTATACTTTTACAGGGGCGAAAGCCCGGGGAGCGGCGACGCGACCCAAAGGCGGTTTACTCCACCGTAATCACTTCATCGCAACGCTATAAGGTTGCGGGGAAGGAGGTGGTACGTATGAGTGTCATGGAAGTTTTGACTTTCGCGATTTTCGTCGTAATGCTTTCGGCATTCATGTCGGACAGCAAAAAATAACCGCCTGATGTAGTAGTCAGACGGCTATAACAAGTTTTGGAGTGGCCGCCAAGCACAGGCGACGCCCCTGATGTCATTATTATATCAAGTCAAAACACATTGTCAATACGCCGCATTGCGGCAAAATACGGAGCAAGGAGGCAGTGTACAGATTGTTTGTTTACTTGGCTTAAATTTGGGTATATACTTTCTATATGTTGTTATGGGGGCATGACGAGGGAAAGGGAACGGTATTATGAATATTAGAATGTTCAGGAAGGCGCTTGCGTTTTTGATGGCGGCTATGATTGTGACGGCGGTCTTTGCCGGGTGTGCGCGGACGGAGCTTTCTCCGGCCGGCCGCGTGACCGCAAAAGCCGGCGGTACGCATTCGATCACGGTTTCGTGGGATGCCGCGGAAAACGCCACGGCCTACGAGGCGACGGCTGTACCGGTGAACGTGCCGGCGGAAACCTCGGATTCGGACACGGGGGAAGCGGAAGCATCGGATTCGGACACGGGGGACGCGGAAGCATCGGATTCTGCGGCGGGGGAAACGGTGTTTGCTGCGGGGGACTTGGATGGTACGGAATACACGTTTGAGGGCCTTGCCATCGATACTGAGTATGAAATCACGGTCGTTGCGGTTGACAAGAGCAAAACGGAAGCAAGGAAATCGGCGCCGGCGGTCGTCAGCGGCAGGACGGACAGCGTGGAGATCAACGCGCCCGCGGAGGTTGCGGCCGCGGCTGATTCCGACACACAGATCACCGTAACGTGGGAAGCTGCGGCCGTACCGGAGGGCGAGGACGGCGCCATCGCCTATACGGTCAAAGCGGCTGACGATGAAACCGGGGCAAATGAAACGATTATTGCGGAAAAGATTGCCGAGACAAGTTTCGCGCAGGAGGGCTTACCCGAAAATACGGAAAAATACTATACGGTATACGCGGTCGTGACGATTGACGAAAAGGATTTTGTGAGTGACGGCAGCGCTTTTGCGACAGCCGTGACGATGGAAACGGCGGTATTAGAGGAGGAAGCGGCGGCCGCGGCAAAAGCGGAAACGGCCGCAAAGCAGGGCGGCGGCGGAAATACTTCCGCTTCGTCCGCGCGGGAAGCGGCGGCATGGGCGGAAGCGCAGCGCGTCGTCGGCCGGATCATCACCGAGGGGATGAGTGATTGGGACAAGGCCAACGCGATCTGCAACTATATGGTCAATAATGTCGCGCCGCAATACGACCAAAGCCTTGAGGCTTACAAGACAAATTTCGGAAATGAGGCTTACGCCGCGTTGATTTCGCATATCGCGGCCTGTTCCGGCGTTTGCAAGGCCGTTACGATGATGTGCAATATTGTCGGGCTTCAAAGCCAGCATATCAACGCCGGCCAATGGACGCACCAGTGGAATCTTGTTCTCATTGACGGCGAATGGCTCAGATTGGACGGACAGGCTTGGATGCAAAAACCGAATGAACCTGTCGGGACATCCGAAATCATCAAATGCGGATGCGGTGAGGAATTTCCAACGATGGAGGCGCTGGAAGCGCACCAAGCTTATTACAAGGATTTGCTGAACAGAGCCGAAGCCGGCGAATTTGACGACATCGCGCCGCGTGATGCGGATGGGAAGCCGGACTACTCGCAATGGGTTGCGGACGACTACGCACATTGGGGCTACACGATCGACTATGCGACCATGGTATATTATTGAAAAAATGTTGCTTGCGGTGGGTGTTGGATTGGGGTATACTGATATTACTTCGGCGCGGCTTGTGATATTTGAGCGCCGGGGCGGTGAAATCCGGTAGCGCTCGCAGTGAATACAAAGAGGAGGTGACGAAGGAATGGCACAGGTGATCGTGCGTGAAAACGAGAGCTTGGAAAGCGCGTTGAAGAGATTCAAGCGGTCTTGCGCCAGGGACGGCGTTATGTCCGAATTGCGCAAGCGGGAGCATTACGAAAAACCAAGCGTCAAACGCAAGAAAAAGTCCGAAGCGGCTCGTAAAAAAGCGCGTAAGTTCTGAGGATATATCACTGGATTCCCGGGCTCCGCCGCAAGCGGCGGCCCCGAGAATGACAGTATTTTAGATGGAAAACGACGTAAAGGAGATCATCAGAGTTTCAATCAGCGAGGCGGCGGACGCGGGTCCGGTTTTCGGTACGCTTGATGCCAATCTCAAACGGATTGAGGACGCCTTTGCCGTCGGCATCGTCTTGCGCCGCGACGAGCTTGTGATTACGGGGAAAATGGCCGCGGCGGCCGCCGGGGTCGCGGAGGACATTCTTTGGATCGCCGAGAGCGGCGAAGCGCTTGACGAGCAGAAGCTCGAATACGTCATTCATCTGAATGAGGACGGAAATTCCTACCGCATGAGCGGCGTGAACAAGGACATCGTCGCGTTCACGCACCGCGGCAAACCCGTCAGGGCCAAGACGATCGGTCAGGCCGAATACGTCAAGGCCATACGCGCCCATGATATCGCCTTCGGAATCGGGCCGGCCGGCACGGGCAAGACCTATCTTGCCGTTGCGATGGCGGTCAGCGAATACAAAAACCGAAATGTGGAAAAGATCATTCTCGCGCGCCCGGCGGTGGAAGCGGGAGAGCGCCTCGGCTTTCTTCCGGGGGATTTGCAGGAAAAGGTCGATCCTTATCTGCGGCCGCTCTATGACGCGCTCTACGAAATCATGGGGCGCGATCAGACGCTCCGGCTCAAGGAAAAGGAGATTATCGAGGTCGTCCCGCTTGCCTATATGCGCGGGCGTACCCTTGACGGCGCTTTCATCATTCTTGACGAGGCGCAGAATACGACACGCGAACAGATGAAAATGTTTCTCACGCGGATGGGCTTCGGCTCGCGGGTCGTCGTTACGGGGGATGTCACGCAGATTGATTTGCCGAACGGCAAGACTTCGTCGGGGTTGCTTCACGCGGAGCTGATTCTGAAGGATGTGGCTGAAATCGCTTTTTGCCGGCTGCGGACCGGCGATGTCGTGCGGCACTCCTTGGTCAAGAAGATCATCGGCGCTTACGAAGATTACGAGAACGGGAAATAACGGATAACAATGAATTTCTTATTTGACGGGGATGTCGAAAACGCGGGGGAGGTCACCGCGGTGTTTCGCCGCGCGGCGGAGCTGATTCTGGAGCGCGCGTCCCTGCCGTCCGACGCGATCGAGATCAGTGTCAATTTCGTTTCCGAAGCCGAGATGAAAACGCTCAATCATACGTACCGGGGCATCGGGACGCCGACAGACGTCCTGTCTTTTCCGATGTTCCGCGATACCTCTGACATCCGTATGGCCATCGGGAAGCTCGGCGGGATGGCGGGGGCGGAAGGCCTGCTGCCCGATCCCGCGCGGCCGGATATGGCCGTTGCGCTCGGCGATGTGGTCGTCTGTATCCCGATCGCGAAACGCCAAGCCGCGGAATACGGGCACAGCGAAGAACGCGAGCTCGTCTATCTCTTCGTACACAGTATCTTGCATTTGCTCGGCTACGACCACGAGAAACGCGGCGGGAAGCAGCTCATGCGCGCCGAGGAAGAGGCGGTCATGGCGCAGCTGAAGCTGTCGGGGCCGCAGGAAAGGAGTTTGCCGTGAAATCCGGTTTTGTATCCATTATCGGCCGCCCGAATGTCGGAAAATCAACCCTCCTCAATGCCATTCTCGGGGAAAAGATCGCCATCACGGCCGACAAGCCGCAGACGACGCGCAACCGGATCCGCGGCATCTATAGCGAGCCGGAACCGGACGCGTGCCAGTTGGTATTCATCGACACGCCGGGGATCGCCCGGCCGCGCAACAAGCTTGGCGCCTATATGACGGATCAGGCAATGAGTACCTTCGGGGAGGTTGACATCATCCTGTTTGTCGTCGACGAGAAGCTCGGCGACCGCGGCGGGGACAATTTCATCGCGGGGCGCCTGTCCGGGACGGACACGCCGAAAATCCTCGTGATCAACAAGATGGACACGATGACGCCGGACGAATACAAATCCATCTTCGACGAATATGAGCGGACGGGCGTTTTTGCGGAAATCTTTGGGATTTCGGCGCTGAAAGGGGATAATGTGCCGCTTTTGGTCGAAACGCTCAAAGGATACGCGGAGGATGGGCCGGCGTATTTCCCGGCCGGCATGGTCACCGATATGCCCGAACGTTTCCTCGCCGGCGAGATTATTCGCGAGAAGATGCTGCATTATCTGCGCGACGAGGTCCCGCACGGCGTTGCGGTCGAGCTTGAGTCCTATGAGGAAAAGCCGAATCTCACGAAGATTTCGGCCGTTATCTACACGGAAAAAAAATCCCACAAGGGAATTATTATCGGAAAAGACGGGCATACGCTCAAGGGAATCGGAAAGAGCGCGCGCACGGAAATCGAGGCTTTGCTCGGCGTCCGCGTATTTCTTGAATTGTGGGTCAAGGTGAAAGAAAACTGGCGGGACAGCGACCGGCTGCTCTCCTCGCTCGGATACCGCGGCGATTAGCGCATGACAGCGGAGCACACGGGCATCGTGATACGCCAGACAAAGATCACGGGCGGCCGCCGGATGATTCTCGTTTTCACGCGGGACGCCGGCAAAATCAGCGCGGGCACGCGCATTTCCGAGCGAAAAGGCGGCGGCGGGGCGCTGGCCATCAGGCCGTTCGCGTACGGGCGGTATTTTGTCCGGGAGGGCGCAAACGGTTTTTTTTCCATCACGTCCGCGGAAACCATCGACGCGCATTTTGCGCTCGGCGGGGACGCGGACCGTTTTGCCGAGGCTTCCTTTGCGCTCGAATTCACAGACCGGCTGCTGCCGGAGGGCATTCCGGCGCAAAATATTTTCGACCTGCTCCGGCGCTATCTTACGCTGCTCTGCGCGCGGGAAAGCGATTTTCGGCTGCTCACGATCAGCTATATGGTCAAGGTCATGCAGGATACGGGCGTGTTTCCGGACGCGGTTTCTTCTGCTGATTTCCCGGAGAACGAGTTGCTATCGGGCGTGAATGATGATATATTTACACAGATCGTATTCCTTGCGGAGAACCCACTCGAGCGGATGGCAGGATTGACGTTCAACAGGGAAAAAGAAGGCGCCGTTTTCACAATTCTGACGGAATTCGCGAGAAGGCACCTCGACATCGGGATGCTGAAAAGCGAAAAGTTACTGTTATAGAGAAAAAGGCGATAATAATAGAAGCAGCCGAATTAAAGGAGGAAATTATGGAAATCACTTTGGAAAAGATCGAATTGGTCAAAGACCGGACCGGTGTCAGCTACAAGGAGGCGAAGGAAGCGCTCGAAGCGGCGGACGGCAATGTGGTGGACGCGATCGTCGCGATCGAAGAACAGATCAACGCGAGCGCGGGCGCCAAGCTTTCGGATCATGGCGAGAAGGTCATTTCGCAGATCAAGGAGCTGATCCGCAAGGGCAATATCGCGCGTATCCTCATCAAGCGGGAGGATGAAATCATCCTCAATCTCCCGGTCACGGTCGGCGTCGTCGGGACGGTTCTCGCGCCGTGGCTGACTGTTATCGGCGCGGTCGTCGCGCTCGGGACCCGGTGCAAGATCGAACTGATCAAGGACGACGGCGAGATCATCGATGTGAGCGGCAAGGCCGAGGAAACGTTCGAGGGCGTCAGGGAAAAGGGCGAGGACGCTTTCGACGCGGTGCGAAACAAGGCGGGCGACGCGGTGAACAAGGCGAAGGACGTCACGGGAAAAGCCAAAAGCGACGCGGCGGAGATCAAGGATATCGTCAAGGACGCCGCCCAAGAAATCAAGGGCAAGGTGAAGAAGGAAGAGCCGGACGCGCCGGAAGAGCCCGCGGAGTCCGCGTCGGAAGCGGAAGCGGATGAGAACGCCGGGAAAACGAAAGGGAAAACGGAAAAATAATCTATGGGAAAAGCGGACAAGGACACAGGCGGGCGCGCGGTGACGATGGAGAAGATCACCGCGCTCTGCAAGAGCCGGGGTTTCATCTACCCCGGCTCCGAAATATACGGCGGGCTCGCCAACAGCTGGGACTACGGCCCGCTCGGCGCAGAGCTGAAAAACAACATCAAGCGCGCATGGTGGCGGAAGTTTGTGCAGGAAAGCCCGTATAATGTCGGGCTCGACGCGGCCCTTCTCATGAACCGCGAGGTCTGGGTGGCTTCGGGCCATGTGGGCGGCTTTGCGGATCCGTTGATTGACTGCCGCGGCTGCAAGGCGAGATGGCGGGCGGATCAGCTGATCGAAGAGGACATCAAGGCAAAAGAAGGCGCCGGTGCCGCGGGTCCCGCGGACGGTTGGTCCGGCGAGCAGATGGAGGCCTATCTGAAGGATCATCAGGTCAAATGCCCGGCTTGCGGCAAGAGCGATTTCACGGGCATCCGCCAGTTTAACCTCATGTTCAAAACGCATGCCGGCGTGACGGAGGATTCGCAAAACGTGGTCTTTCTGCGGCCGGAAACGGCACAGGGGATTTTCGTCAATTTCAAGAGCGTGCAGCGGACAAGCCGCAAACGGATTCCGTTCGGGATCGCGCAGATCGGAAAATCTTTCCGCAACGAGATCACGCCGGGGAATTTCATCTTTCGGACGCGTGAATTTGAGCAGATGGAGCTTGAGTTCTTTTGCGAGCCGGGCAAGGATATGGAGTGGTTCAAGTACTGGGAAGCGTTTTGCGAACGCTTTCTGCTTTCCCTCGGCCTTCGGAAGGAGAGCATTCGGCTTCGGGCGCACGAGCAGAAGGAGCTGTCGCACTACAGCAACGCGACGACGGATATCGAGTTCCTCTTCCCTTTCGGTTGGGGCGAGCTCTGGGGTATCGCGGATCGCACGGATTTTGATTTGAAGAGCCACATGGAACATTCGGGAGAGGACCTCTCCTATCGCGATCCCGAAACAAACGAAAAGTTTGTTCCATATTGTATCGAACCGTCGCTCGGCGCGGACCGTGTCCTGTTGGCTTTTCTCGTTGACGCCTACGAGGAAGAAGCCCTCACGGACGACGAAAAGAGCACGGACGATGTACGGACCGTCCTGCATTTGCATCCGGCGCTCGCGCCGTACAAGGCGGCGGTGCTGCCGCTGACCAAGAAGCAGTCGGACCGGGCGCTTGCGCTGCACGCGGAGTTGGCGAAGCATTTCATGATCGATTACGATGTTTCGAGCAATATCGGGAAACGCTACCGCAGACAGGATGAGATCGGCACGCCATTTTGCATTACAGTTGATTTTGACACGGAAACGGATGATTCCGTGACGATCCGCGACCGCGACACGATGCGGCAAATCCGTTTGCCGATCGCGGAGGTAAAGGCGTATTTAGAAGAAAAGCTGGTGTTTTAAGGGAGCGTTACGAAATAAATTGGACAAATTTGGCGCAGGATTTTTTTCGGCTGGCAAGGCGCAAAACGCAGCTGTACCGGTGGTACAGCGAGGCTTTGCACCTCTGCTGTCCGTTTTTCCATTACACGCTAAAGCGTGTGGAAAAAAGGCAACGCAGTCAGGCGGAAAAAAGACAAGCCAAATGTACACTTTATTTCGTAACGCTTCCTAAGGCGAGGTTGCCATAATATGAACCTTTATTATTTGAAGATAGCCTTGGTCGCGATTTTGTGCGTGCCGATCCTCTATGTCGGGATTCGCTTCATCGGGAGTCTTTTGGACTCGGCGCTCGCGGGCAAGAAGAAAGGAAAATAGTGTTTATCACGTTTGAGGGGGGCGATGGGTCCGGAAAATCTACGCAGATCGAACTCCTGAAAAGCCGTTTTGACGCGCTCGGGCAGCCGGCGCTTGTGACGCGGGAGCCGGGCGGTACGCCGATCGGGGAGAAGATTCGCGGGCTGCTGCTTGACATCGGCTGCGCGGAAATGGACGCGGTCACGGAAATGATGCTCTACGCGGCGGCCCGCGCGCAGCTCGCCGCGGAGGTCGTCCGGCCCGCGCTGCTGTGCGGCAGGGTCGTGATCTGCGACCGATGGCTTGATTCGAGCCTTGTCTATCAGGGGGCGGCCCGCGGACTGGGGCAGGGCGTGGACACCGTCAACGCGTTTGCGACAGGCGGGCTGACGCCGGATTTGACGATTCTTTTGGATATCGACCCCGCGGAAGGGCTCGCGCGGGCCGGAAAGGGCGAGGGCCCTGACCGGATCGAGTCCGAGGGGATGGAATGGCACCGGCAAGTCCGCGCGGCCTATTTGGAATTGGCGGGGCGAAACCCCGGCCGCGTCAGAACCCTTGACGCTGCCTTGCCCGCGGAGGATATCGCCGGCAGGATTTGGGCTTTCGTACAGGCTGTATGGACGCCGGCGGGTGAGGGTGCAAGGAAGCAATGAACGCATCCGCATCGTTTCATGCCGTTATTATCGCGGGAAATTCTTCGGAAATGCGCATGGCGCGCGGCCGGGAGATTTTGAAAAGCCATTTTGCGGACGACCCGGCGGCGGCGGGGAAAATCGACCGGGATGTCTTTGAGGATTTGATCTACATAGAAGCGGCGGAGGGCAAGAAAGATATTTCGGTCGCGCAGATCGAATATTTGATCGAGCTCTTCGCGCAGAAGCCTTTCGCGTCGACGGGAAAGGCCGCGATCATCGCGGACGGGGAGCGCATGAACGAGCAGGCGCAAAACAAGCTGCTCAAATTGCTGGAGGAACCGGCGTCCGGAGATGTCATCCTCATCCTGACCGCCAACTCGGAAAGGCTGCTTCCTACGATTCGTTCGCGCTGTATCCGCGTTTGGCTCGGATATGAACGGCCGCAAACGGACGCGGAATCCGCCGAAAGGGTCAAGGAGCTCGTCCGCATGCTCGTGTTCGGGAAAGCGACGCTGCCGGAAGCTTTTGCGCTGCTTGACGCTTGCGGGGGCGACCGGGAAACAGCCGCGCGGCTGCTGAAGCAATTGGAATTGTTTTTGCGCGATCTGGCCGTCGGCAGTTTTGAACCGCGGCTCTTGACGGATACGGATTTTGCGGGGGCCGCGGCAAATATCGGAGCGGGCCATAGGGCGGTGATTCGCGGCGGGATCGGTTTTGCCGAGAAAGCGCTGGCAAATTTGGAGCAGGGATACAACGTCAAAAGCACGCTGCGGGATATGGCGCTTTGCATAAAAGAGCGCGCGGAGTCGGTGGAATAGGGTGTCTAATCATAGGATTCCGGAGATGAACTCGGGGCCGTGAGCAATTTTGAATAGATATGAAACAGGAGGAATGTATGCGTAAGGTAGTGGCAGTAAAATTTCGGACGTCGGCCAAGCATTATTATTTTGATCCGGGCGATCTTGTCCTGCGCAGCGGCGACGCGGTCGTCGTCGAAACGTCCCGCGGGGTGGAGCTCGGATGGATCCGGGGTGAGGGCCGGGAAGTGGCGGAGGAAGATTTCGGGAAAAATATCAAATTGGTCAAGCGGAAGGCGACGGAGTCCGATCTGCGGAAAGACCGGGACGGCCAGATGAAGAAGAAGGACGCCATTCGGACTTGCAAGGAACAGATCGCGGCTTCCGGCATTGCGATGAAGCTGATCGACGCGGAATATACCTTTGACGGGAACAAACTCATCTTCTATTTCACCTCGGAGAAACGCGTGGATTTTCGTGATTTGGTCAAGGAGTTGGCGGGGCAGTTTCGGATGCGTATCGAATTGCGGCAGATCGGTGTGCGGGATGAAGCGCGTATGCTCGGCGGGCTTAGCACCTGCGGGCGGGAGCTGTGCTGCAAAGGCTGGCTGATGGATTTCGAGCCGGTTTCCATCAAGATGGCGAAGGTGCAAAACCTTTCGCTGAACCCCGGCAAGATATCCGGCTGCTGCGGCCGCTTGATGTGCTGCCTAAAATATGAGAACGATGTGTATGTAGAGCTGAAGAAAGGGCTGCCCAATCCCGGCGAGTTTGTCGATACGCCGGGGGGAAAGGCCAAAGTCATGGATGTGAGTATCTTCAAAGGGATTGTCCGCGTCAAATATGTTGAGGCGGAGCGGACGAAAGACGGCCCGGAACAGCTCAGTTCGGATATGTTTGAATATGACAAAACGGAGATTCGCCGGAAAGGAAAGCGCGTCTCGGGTACGGGGCACAAAAAAAGCGCCGCGTCCGCTTCCTCCGAGTCATTTGAGCGGGAAATCGCGGACGCTTTGAAGGACGACATCATTGAAGTGATTCAGGAAGATGCCTGAATCACTTCAATGATTTGCGCCTACAGCTCTTTGATTTCTTCCAAGCACTTGCGGCAGATATTTTTCCCGCGGATGTTTGAAACCTCGGTCGCGCTGCTGCAGAAGATGCAGGCCGGCTCATATTTGCGCAAGATGATGCTTTCGCCGTCGACGTAGATTTCGATCGGATCCTCTTTCTGGATGTTGAGCGTGCGGCGCAGCTCCATCGGCAATACAATCCTGCCGAGCTCATCAACTTTTCTAACGATTCCTGTTGCTTTCATAATTTTGATCTCCCATCGCGTTTCACTATTTTTGCAATAACCGGTAACAAATAGGATAATACCATCAATTCACAATAATGTCAATATATTCATTAAATAATTTTTTAACAATTTTTTGACTATCATTCCTTTTTCGGTGCGCTTTGATTTTTTTCGCGGTCTTTCATGACGACGTTCCTGATGTTGACAAACATGCTGACAAGAATCGTAATCACGTTGATTATGCCCGAACTGTCCTTGATCTTTTTCGACGCGCCGGAAAAGGTTTTGGATACATTGTTGATGGCGTTGTCGAGCTGTTTGGTCCGCGCGGACGCGACGGTGGAAACGACCTCGAAATCCTCGAGGACTTTGTCGAGCTTTTTCAGCGATTTGATGAGGCGGTAAACCGCGACGATGGCGAAAACCACCAATACGATGATGGCGATGATGAGCAGGCATATAAAAAAAGTCTTGACGTCAATGGTCAGCATATCGATACTCCTATTCCGGACACAAAGTTGTTTTTTCCATTATATAGGGGACGGCGCGGCATTGCAATCCTTTTAATTTCGGATTTCCTTTTAATTTCGGATTTACGTTTTACGTTTTATGCTCGCAGCCGCATACCACTGAATCGACACCGGCCGCCGCTGTTTGCAGAATGTTCTCTGAAAGTTCATGGAATGATGATCCTAAGAATTTTCTCTGCGGCATCTATGATTTCTCCAAACGATAGTTTTTCTGCGTATTTGAATGATGCCGTATATTTGCCCCATTGACTGTTCATGTAGCTATCATTCTTTATCTTCGCAAGAATGGCTGAGTGGTCGTTCATTAGTTCTTTGCTGTTGCGTTTTGCGGCAGTAGCAGCGAGCGCTTCCCCTAAAATAATCATATCTAATGTTATTCGTTGTGCGATAACGAATAAATAAATGTCATAAAAATCACGCATTCTGGTATTGGCTGTACTTCGGGAAATCAGAGTTTCTAACTTTTCTGCAAGTATTGTTTCGGAACTGTACGCAAGAAACGGTATCGCCGCATCGTCAAACATGGACGGAATACAGTATTCGATTTCTTTCGGTGTAATGACATCACCGGCTGTGATATCGATCATAAGCCAACCGTTAATTGGGGGATAAGATGCAATAAGATGAAGTCTTATCCCCGGATAATCATCCGCTTCACGAATATCCGCAATACGGTCAATGCTGAAAGTGAAATCATCCCCGGCCTGAATCATACAAATCTCTCTGAAAATTCTTTCAATATTCTCATGCGTTAAATCAAATCCCTTTATTGTCGTGTCGATATCCATAGTAGTTCTTGCGTCTAAACCAACGATTGCCGCTATCAGAAATCCGCCTTTCAAAATAAAGTTGCGTTGATACCGAGAACGCGCAATACGGTCGAGCAGTCGCTCCATCAGATAGTTTTGAAGGACGAGTTGTGCGGGGATACCTTTTTCTTTCGCTTTCCGCTTGAGAAATGCTTTCAATTGCATCGGATTCTTTGTCATCATAATAAGACCTCCATAAAGCCTCTGACCCGGTTTTCTACACGTAAGGCTGCGGCGTATGACATCAGTTTTGGAATGTTTTTTTCTTTTGACAGTGCATATTGCTTCATCGCGGGTGCAACAATCTGGGCATCGCACCTACTTTTTGTCTGGACGATATCGCATAGCGTTCTCTCAATATCATAAACCCGAAGCGGATTCCCTGCCATTGTCAGGATCTCCGCAATACCGATTTCATAATATTTCTTTTCAGTATGCCTGACAATAATCGCGTCTTTGCGAATCGAGCGGACATTGTACCCGGATGGAAATGTCATTGTATAAACGGCCGGCGTTCGATCCGAATATCGATGCAGATAAAGAGCGGTTTCATGCGAATAGACGCCGCGCGTGTATCGGTATTGGAAAAAGTACAGTTCATCTTCCCATGCATCATTGGAAATGTAAATCCCGCGAGCAGCTTTGTGAAGCAACCCAATCTGAACCATGTCCGCCAGACAGCGACGGGGGATACCGGCCCCTGTCACATCGGAAGCGGTGACAATACCGTTTTTATTAAATAATATTTCTTTGATTTTCTCTAATTCGTTCATTAAAACCACCTCCTGTACGTTTGCACTATGAAATATATCACATTATGGTTTTATTGTACAGAGGGGGGATTGCTGCTGATTGTTACGCGGGTGTTACGAAAGGGGGGAATTTGATGAAATGGGGCGGAATTGCTGTATAATCTCCGAAGGAGATAACATTGTATAAGATCATTATTCAGAAATCTGAAAATTTGCGGGGGGCGGTTGAGGTCGGCGGTTCCAAGAATGCGGTATTGCCGCTGATGGCGGCTACGCTGCTCACGGAAGAGCCTTGTATCATTTCCGGGGTACCCAATCTTAAAGATGTGGATGTAATGTGCCGTTTGCTCGGCAGCTTCGGCGCTGTTGTGGATGTGGATCAGGCGGCCGCGCAGATTCGCGTGGACGCTTCGAATATTGTATCGAGCGTCGCCCCGCCGGAATTGGTGAAGGCGATGCGCGCGTCGATTGTTTCGATGGGGCCGCTGCTTGCGCGGACGGGGAAAGCCGGCATACCGCTCCCCGGCGGCTGTGCGATCGGCGACCGCCCAATCGATTTGCACATCAAGGGATTCATCGCGCTCGGCGCGGATGTGGAGATGGTCGGGGATGAAAATGACGACGGTTTCGTCACGGCCTGTGCCGCTCGGATGCGCGGCGCCGAGATGTACCTCGATTTCGCGAGCGTCGGGGCCACGGAGAATATTATGATGGCCGCCGCGCTTGCGGAGGGGACGACGATCATCGAAAATCCGGCGCAGGAGCCGGAGATTGTGGACCTCGCAAACTTCCTGAACAAAATGGGCGCAAGGATTCGCGGCGCGGGTACGGACGTCATTCGCATCGAGGGCGTGTCAAGGTTGCACGGCGCGGAACACAGCGTGATCCCGGACCGCATTGAGGCGGGTACGTTCATGCTTGCGGCGGCGATCACGCGCAGCAGCGTTCTTGTAGGGAATATGCTGCCCAATCATGTGATGCCGATCACGGCAAAGCTTCGGGAATGCGGCGTCCTGATCAAGGAAGAGGGAACGGGCCTGCGTGTCGACGCGACGCGGGGCGTACTGCGTGCAACCGACATCAAGACCCTGCCTTATCCCGGCTTTCCGACGGATATTCAGCCGCAGTTCATGGCTTTCCTTACGACGGTGCCGGGCCCGAGCAATGTGATTGAAACGGTTTTTGAAAACCGCTTCATGCATATCGAGGAGCTCAACCGCATGAACGCGGGGATTATCGAAGCCGGGCGCCGCGCGATTTTGAAAGGCGGCGCGGCGCTGAGGGGCGCCGATGTGCGCGCAACGGATTTGCGCGCGGGCGCGGCCCTCGTTTTGGCAGGTCTGGCCGCGGAAGGGACGACGGAAGTCACGGATGTTTTTCACATTGACCGCGGATATGACAATCTTGTCGGCAAGTTGGCCGAGCTGGGCGCGCGGATCAAGAGGGTTCGCCGATCTGAATCGTGATACTCCGGATTATTTAGCTGATCTATGAATAGTCACACTTGATCGGGACTCTCCGTCAGGAGGCGTTCGTATTCGGAGAAGATCGCATCTTTGATACGGTTTCGCATTTCGGAAACGAGGGGGTGCGCGATGTCGCGGAAATCGCCTTCGCTGACTTTGCGGCTCGGCATGGCGATGAACAGCCCGTTTTGCCCCTCGATCACCTTGATGTCGTGGACGACGAATTCATCGTCGAAGGTGACCGAAACCACCGCCTTCATTTTGCTTGCATCGGGGATCATTCTCATCCGAACGTCTGTAATCTGCATGGGTGTGACCGCCTTTCAACTATTCCGGATTCCCGCATTCGCGGGAATGACAGTATTTAGCTGATGTCTGCATGGGTGTGACCGCCTTTCAAAATATCGCAAAATGTCGTCTGTGAAAGTTCGATTTGCCGTTTTGATTATAGCACACAACTATGCTATAATCAAAACGGAGGCGCAAATGATCGAAATACCATCACTCAATCAAGTTCATTGTGTGGGCATCGGCGGGATCGGGGTATCCGCGATTGCCGAAATTCTGATAGACAAGGGCATCCGTGTTTCGGGGTCCGATTCAAAAGAAAGCGAAATTACGGACAGGCTGATCGAAAAGGGCGCAAGGGTCTACCTCGGGCACCGCGAAAAAAACATCGGGGACGCGGACCTCGTCGTGTACTCGTCGGCCATTCCGAAAGAAAATCCGGAGATTCAGGCGGCGATTCACCGGGGGATTCCGATCGCGTCCCGGGCGGAGCTGCTCGGCGCGCTCATGCGGGACGCGGAAAACAGCATCGCCGTAGCGGGGGCGCACGGCAAGACGACGACGACGTCCATGATTTCCCTCATTTTGAAAAACGCGGGGAAGGACCCGACGATCCTTGTCGGCGGCAACCTGAGCGAGATCGACGGCAATGTCCGGATCGGCGGCGACCGGTATTTCATCACGGAAGCCTGTGAATACATGGACAGCTTTCTTTCCCTCTCGCCCAAATACGCCATTATTCTGAATATTGATTCCGACCACCTCGATTATTTTAAGGACATCGACCACATCGTCCGCTCCTTTGACCGCTTTGCCAATCTGGTGCCGGCCGGCGGCGCGGTGTTCGCCTTTGACGCCAATCCTTTCGTCAGCAGCATCATCAAGGATTTGGACCGGAAATGTATCACCTTCGGCTTTCATGAACAATGCGACTTCCGGGCGTCCGGCATCAAATTCAGCCCGCAGGGCCTGCCGTCTTTCGATGTACACGCGCAGGACAGGTTCCTCTGCCGCGTGGAGCTGGCGATTCCGGGCGAGCACAACATCGCCAACTCTTTGGCAGCAATCGCTTGCTGCCTGACGATGGGCATTGAGAAGGAAGTCGTCATGCAGACGCTGAGCGCGTTCACGGGGACGCAGCGGCGCTTTGATGTTTTGGGGCATACGCAAGGCGGCGTGAAGATTGTGGACGACTATGCCCACCATCCGGCCGAGATCGCCGCGACGATCAAGGCGGCCCGCAATATGCCGCACAAGCAGATGTGGATTTTGTTTCAGCCCCACACCTATACGAGGACGCTGGCGCTTCACGACGATTTCGCGGAAGCGCTTGCGGGCGCGGACAAGATTATCCTCACCGAGATTTACGCGGCGCGGGAGAAAAACATCCACCGTGTGACATCGAAGTCGATCGCGGCCAAGATGAAAGAGGACGACCCGCAAAAGGAGGTTTACTTCTTCGACGGCTTTGACGAAATCGCGCGCTTTGTGCTGAACAACGCGAACGAGGGGGATTTGGTGATCACCATGGGCGCCGGGGATATCTTCAAGGTCGGGGAGTTGATCCTCGAAGAGGACCGGCTGTCGTATATGAAGTGACAGGAGGGAAATGAGCGGCTTCGGGGAAACAGAAAAGAAATACGAGGAAGCAGCGCGCGCGCGCCGCGTGCGCAATCTGTCCTTTGCGGCGAAAGGTGTTCTTTTTACGGACATTGATTCGGCGTATATTGACGAGAATGTAATCATCGGCGCGGGCAGCCGTATTGGGCCCTGTGTGACGATTCGGGGGACGGCCGTGATCGGGGCCGATTGCGTGATCGGGCAAAACAGCGAGATCGAAAATTGCGTGATCGGGGACGGCGTCCGCGTGATTCAGTCCGTGCTGAAGGACAGTGCCGTCGGCAAAGGCTCGGCCATCGGGCCTTTCGCCTATCTGCGTCCGGGAAGCGCCGTCGGGGATTTTGTGAAAATCGGCGATTTTGTCGAAGTGAAGAACGCCAACATCGGCGACGGCACAAAAGTGTCCCACCTGAGCTATGTGGGCGACGCGGATTTGGGGCCGGGCGTCAACATCGGCTGCGGCGTCGTCTTTGTCAACTACGACGGCAGAGAAAAGCGCCGCTCGACCGTCGGCGGCGGCGCATTCGTCGGCTGCAATGTTAATATTATTGCCCCGGTATCGATTGGGGAAAAAGCCTATATTGCCGCGGGTACGACGGTGACGCGGGATGTGCCCGGCGGCAGTTTGTGCGTTTCCCGGGAAAAGGCGAAGATTTTCGATGGATGGGTAGAACGGCGCGGTCTGTTGGCGGGCCGTATCAAAGCCTTCGGCGAGATAGAAAAGGAGCAGCGACCATGATCAAACCACTCGGAACGTACGCGGATTTCAAAGTTTTTGCGTGCAATTCAAACCCGGCCTTGGCGGAAGAAATCGCCGCGAAGATCGGAAAGCCGCTCGGCAAGGCCGAGGTTTCAACGTTCAGCGACGGGGAAATTTCCGTGAATGTCTACGAGTCCGTGCGCGGGCTTGACGTCTACATCATCCAATCCACCTGCAATCCGGTCAACAACAATCTCATGGAGCTGCTGATCCTCATCGACGCGATGAAGCGCGCGTCGGCGGGCCGGATCAACGCGGTCATTCCGTACTACGGCTATGCGCGGCAGGACCGGAAGGTCAAAGCGCGCGACCCGATCACGGCGAAATTGGTGGCCAATCTCATCAGCGCGGCCGGCGCGGACCGCGTGGTCACCATGGATTTGCACGCTTCTCAAATTCAGGGCTATTTTGATATCCCGGTCGATCATTTGCTCGGGATGCCGATCCTCGTGAAGTACTTCAAGAACAAGCAGATCAAGGATTTGGTGATCGTGTCCCCCGACCACGGCAGCGTGACGCGGGCGCGCAACATGGCGTTCCCGCTCGGGGTGCCGATCGCCATCGTCGACAAGCGGCGGCAAAAGGCGAACGAAAGCGAGATCATGCATGTGATCGGCGACATCGATGGGAAAAGCTGTATCCTTGTCGACGACGTGATCGATACGGCCGGCACCATTACGAACGCGGCCAACAAGCTCAAGGATTTGGGCGCGGCGGATATCTATGCTTGCGCGACGCACGGGGTGCTGTCCGGCAAGGCGCTTCAAAACATCGAGGACTCCGCGATCAAGGAGCTCGTGCTGCTCAACACGATCCCCCTCGACGGCGCGAAAATGTCCCAAAAGATCAAGTTCCTTTCCGTCGCGCAGCTTTTCGCGGACGCGGTGAACAATATATACAACAACTATTCCGTGAGCAAAATGTTTGATTCGCAATGATTGATTTGCCATGATTGTGATCGTAGGGCTCGGCAATCCGGGCAAACAATATGAGAATACGAAGCACAATGCCGGCTTCCTCGTGATCGACCGCCTAGCGGAGCGGCACGGTATTTCAGTGTCCAAGCTTCGGCACAAGGCGCTTTCGGGCGACGGGCTCATCGCGGGCAAAAAGGTCAAGCTCGTCAAGCCGCAGACCTTCATGAACCTCTCCGGCGAAAGCGTTCGCGATATCCTGCATTATTACGGGATCGGCGCGGAGGGGCTGATCGTCGTCTACGACGACATTGATATCCCGGTCGGGATCTTGCGCATTCGCAAGCAGGGCAGCGCCGGGACGCACAACGGCATGAAAAACATCATCTATCTTCTTGAAAACGACCAATTCGCGCGCTTTCGTGTGGGAATCGGCGCGGACCGGGGGCGGATTCCGCTGCGCGACTATGTGCTTTCCGGCTTTGCCGCCGAGCATCTTGAGCCAATGCGCGAGGCCATCGTGCGCTGCGCCGACGCGATCGAGCTCGCGCTTGCGGACGGCATCGACAAGGCGATGCAGCGCTATAATGGCTGAAACCCTGCATTTGGCGGGGCTGACCGAGGTACAGGCCGCCCCTGTCCTGGCGCGGCTGCTTCTTGGGCGCGGCGGGGCGCACGGCGGGAACGGCGGCGCGGACGCCGGCTCCGGGCCGAGGGCGCTGATCGTGACCGCGGGGCAGGGGACGGCCCGGTCTTTCGCGAAAAACCTTTCGTTCTTCCTGAAGCGGGACGTTCTTGCGCTGCCGGAGGACGACCCTCCATTTTTGCGCTATGAAGCGAGAAGCCGCGAAACGGAAGCCGCCCGGCGGGCCGCGATGGACGCGCTGCTCTTTGAGGACGCGGCGGTCGTCGTCTGCCCGGTCAGCGCTTTGATCAAGCGGACGCTGTGCCCGGACGCGTTTTCCGCGCTGACCCTGACGATCCGGCAGGGCGAAACGGCTGACCCGGAGGAGCTGAACAGGCGTCTTTTCGCCGCGGGCTACCAGCGGACGCCATATACGGAAAACCCCGGGGAATTCAGCCGGCGCGGCGGGATTCTCGACGTCTTCCCGATCGGCGCCGACGCCCCCTGCCGCGTGGAATTTTTCGACACGGAGATCGAGCGTATCCGCAGATTTGACCCGGACACGCAAACGTCGACGGGCGCGGCGGACTTCGTACGTATCCCGCCCGCGGGCGGCGGGCATGACGGCGAGGGCTTTGAGCGCGCCGAGGGCGGCGGCGAGTATGGTGCGGATGCGGAGTATGGCGGCGGCTTTGCGCGCGGCGCGGAGTATGGCGGCGGCGCGGGCGGGGACGAGGACGAGGACTGCTGTTTGGCCGACTGGATCGGCGCGGCGGACTTTTTTGCCGTCGTTGACCCCGGACGCGTGGAGCAGTCGCTGGCCCTGCGCGAAACGGAAGCCGCCGCGGACTTTGCGGCCTTGCTTGAAAACGGCGAAGCATCCGCGGGCGATTG
>JAITNA010000101.1 GCA_031290715.1 Eubacteriales Family XIII. Incertae Sedis bacterium
GGTCATTGGTAAAACCATGAACCCGCCCAAGATTACGCAGATTAAAAAAGGCAGAATTCCCCTCGATCGAATCATCATTTCCCTCCATATATTGCCGATTTGGTTCACACGATCGCTTCAACGCAATTGCAACATGACAAATTAAATTATTGCTCCTAATACAGAATCGCGCCCCATATTGACGCCAGAAAGCTAAAGATCACTCCGATCACCGGTGAAAGCACATATGTCGTTCCGCGAAAGATGATGAAGAGCAGCAGGATGATCGTACCCATCCCGTAAAGCCTCTGATACCAACCGCGGCGGCGCAGATCGAAAATCTCCGTGAGGATGCCGAACCCGTCGAGCGGCGGGATCGGCAGCAGATTGAAAATCATGAGTACAATGTTCATCGAAACGATATAGAGGACGATCGTATAGAGCGGGGAACCTTGTCCCGCGCTCGACCCCGCGATCTGATACAGCAGCCCCATGCACAAAAAAGCGAGGATGAAGTTTGAAACCACGCCCGCCACATCTACAATAATGTTGCAGAGCCGCCGGTTTTTCGCAAAGGCGTAGGGGTTGACCTGCACGGGCCGCCCCCAGCCGAAGCCGATGAAAATCAGTGCGACAATACCGATCGGATCGATGTGCGCAAGCGGATTGAGCGTCACGCGGCCCTGCGCCTTCGGCGTATTATCGCCGAGCTTGTAGGCCGCGAAAGCATGCGAAAACTCGTGAACCGTAATGCCGATGACGATCCCCGGCAACGTCAGCGCGGTCGAAATCAGCCAATCCGAAAAGCTGTTAAAGCGGCCGCCCGTGAAAGACTGATACGCCATGATGACAAAGAATATCACCATGAACGGATTGCGTTTGATCCAAGACACAGGCTAACCTTTCTCGTTCAGCCCCGAAAGGCCGATACAATAATCAACAAACTGCCGCGCCGCCCTTCCGCTGCGCCCGCCGTGCCGGATTTCCCATTTCAGCGCTTCCGAAACAAGCTCCTCGTCCGGAAGCGCAAGGCCCGCTTTTTTCGCGATATGCCTTACAATGGCCAAATACTCGCTCTTGCTCGGTTCCGAATAGACGAGCGTGATGCCAAAGCGGTCGGCAAGCGAACGCTTTTCCTGAAGGTTGTCGCGCAGATGCACGTCGTCCTGATCGCGGCGGTCGTTCCATACCTCTTTGACGATGTTGCGCCGGTTGGAGGTGACCACAAAGATGGCGTTTTTCGGCCGCGCGCACGCGCTGCCCTCCATGATGGATTTGAATATCTTGTATCCGCTTTCATTTCCCTCAAACGAAAGATCGTCGATGAAAATGAGGAAGCGCAAACCCCGCCCCGTGATCTCTTCCATCACATCGGGCAGCGAGGAAAGATGTTCCTTGCTGACGCAGACCATCTTGAGCCCCCGCGACGAATACATATTGAGCAGCGCCTTGACAGAGGACGACTTCCCCGTGCCGCTGTCCCCGTACAGCAGGATGTTGTTCGCGGGCAGCCCCCGAAGCAAGACCTGCGCGTTGTTGATCAACATCTGCTTCTGCGATTCGCAGCCGACAATATCGTCCATCGTGATGGGGTCGAGATTTTTGATCGGGACAAGCCCATCCGCCCCGAGGTCAAACGCCGGCGTCGCCTCGAAAATGCCCGTACCGAAACTTCGATAATAATCCGCGAGCATAATGGTCGCGTCAATGCTTTTGGACACCGTGAGCGCCTTGTGCACAAACTCACGGTGCGAAAAAGTTTCCCCGGAAAGCGCTTCAAACGCGGCCACATTGCGCCCGTCCGCGTTCCCCGTAATCTTCTCGAAATCAAATTTGTAAATGCTGCGAATCATCTTAACTTCGCCCGCGGCCAGCAAAAAGACCGCCCGCGCCGTCGTATCAAGCTTTTCCGCGATCTCATCCGCTTTCGCGCCCCTGCGCAGCCCGCGGAACCGGCCCGCCTCGGCCATGAGCGTGAATACGTTTTGATCGCCCGCGATGAGCCGGCAGATATAATCCTGCAAATAGTTGCCCGTGATCTCCCCTTTTCCGACATTCTGAAGCAGTCTGCGCTGCGTTGAATAATACGCGTCGTGACTGGCATCCTCCACCGTTTCCGGCGTGGTATTGTACAGAACATCCGAAATCCGCCCGATGATTTCGTCGTTGCGGATGTCGTCAAAAAGGATGAGTTGATCGATGTATCGTTTTGTATCCATGTCCATTTCAGTTCACATACAGCGGATGCGAATCCGTCAGCTCCTTCACAATAGCTCTGGCCTGCCCGGCCGCGCTTTCATCGCCGGGATGTTCGAGGACAAGCGATATGGCGGAAACGGTCTTTCTCGTATCCTCTTCCGCAAAGCCCCTCGTCGTCATCGCCGGCGTACCAAGACGGATTCCGCTCGTGACGTCGGGCCCGTTGGGATCCCCTACCACAGCGTTTTTGTTCGTCGTCATATTGGCCGCGTCCAAATAATGCTCCGCGTCCCGGCCTGTGAGCCCCCTGCCGATCAGATTGAGCAGGATCAGATGATTGTCCGTACCGCCGGACACAAGATTGAATCCTCTGCGGGTCAATTCTTCCGCCATAACAGCCGCGTTTTTAATAATCTGCTGTTGGTAGGTTTTGAATTCAGGGCGAGCCGCTTCGTGAAAACACACCGCCTTGCCCGCGATCACATGCTCAAGCGGGCCGCCCTGAACGCCGGGGAAGATCGCCTTGTCGATTTTCGGCCCGTATTCCTCATCGGCCAAAATGAGCCCGCCGCGCGGGCCGCGCAGCGTCTTGTGCGTCGTGGATGTCACGATCTGCGCATGGCCGACAGGCGAAGGATGTACGCCCGCCGCGACAAGCCCCGCGATGTGCGCCATATCCACCATCAGGATCGCCCCTACCTCATCCGCAATCGCGCGAAAACGGGCAAAGTCGATGAAACGCGGATAGGCGCTCGCCCCGGCGACGATGATCTTCGGCCGGTGCGCCTTGGCTTTCGCAAGCACGTCGTCATAATCGATCGTTTCCGTTTCGGGATCAAGCCCATAGGTCACGAAATCGTAGTACTTCCCCGAAAGATTGGCCTTGCTTCCGTGCGTCAAATGACCGCCCTCTGCAAGGCTCATGCCCATGACGCGGTCGCCCGGCGCCAGCAGCGCAAAATGGACGGCGATGTTCGCGTTCACGCCCGAATGCGGCTGCACATTGGCATACTCCGCGCCGAACAGATTTTTCACGCGTTCAATCGCGATCGTTTCAACTTCGTCAATATACTCGCAGCCGCCGTAGTAGCGGCGCCCCGGATAGCCCTCCGCGTATTTGTTGGTCAAAGCGCTGCCCATCGCCTCCATCACCGCCGCGGACGTGAAGTTTTCGGACGCGATCATTTCGATCTTGTGCTCCTGCCTTCCCATCTCACAGCGGATCAGATCCGCGATTTCCTTATCCGTTACATCCAAATGGTTGAAATACATTTTTGATTCCCTCTCTCTGATTTCCGCCGGCTTCCTATCCGCGCTTCTCCCTTGCGCGCAAAAAATCATTTTAACCGCCTTGTTCCCAACAATCAATCCTTTTTTTGTCACTGCTCCGCGGCAAACACCTCGACGCCCCGCGCAAATTTTGTTTTGAGTTCCGGCTCAAGTCCGTATTTGCCCGCCATTTTCTTGCCGAGCGCCAGCAAATCCTGTTTGTCGCCCGAGTAGAGTTCGATCTCGAGCTCCCGGATCGGCAGCGTCCTTGCGCCCGCAATAACCGCGCCTTCATCCAGCGCGAGTTCCAGAATACTCTTCTCGAAATCAAGGCGGTATCTCTTGCGCGTGAACACAATATCAAAGACATTGATGAGCGGCTTCCCGTCTAACACATCGAGCAAATCCCGCCCTTCGGGGCTTTCCCGAAAGATCTCGGGGTCCGGCGCGAAAAAGCAGGTTTCATCCGCCACGGGGACATTGATCTCGCTGCGTACATAAAGACCGCGGATTCCCTCGTCGTCGTCACGCCATTTGAGCGTCGCCATCACACGGGCGCCCTCCGCGCGGATGCGGAACGCAATGTTATTGCGGATCAGGATACTGTCCTCCGTATCGAAATACGCCGCCTTCATGCGCAGGTTCTCCGGCTCATCCGTTTCAGCCATCCTGCGAATCCAGGCATCCCCAAGAATCATGTCGCATTGCTCGGCACTGTTAATTTTATATTTTAATTCAATTTCCATAGTAATAGGATTGTATCACAAGCAGCCGCAGTCAGCAAGCACGAACACAGCCTTCCTGATGGTATATAGCGCTATAGCGTCGAGTCCTCAACAAACCTGAACACGCCCAAATCGCAGACGGAACCCAAACGGGTTCCGTCCGTGGAAAAAATATGAGGAGATACCTGCTTGTGATCAGTTCACTTTCTCCCGTAGTTCCGGGCCGTTTCAAACATTGCTTCAACATTTTCTCTTTTGGCGTTCCATAGTTTAACAGCCTAAAAATTTCCATTTACGCGGATGCCCTTGCGTTTACTTGCGCGGGGGATATTTCTTTATGATTACAGAAACATTTTTATGATAGTTAATTCGAGTTAATTAT
>JAITNA010000201.1 GCA_031290715.1 Eubacteriales Family XIII. Incertae Sedis bacterium
CGGATCACGTCGAGCAGATTGCCGCCCTCATCTGCCTCCGCGGTGATATTTTCGATAGGAAAAAAGATCGTGGTTTTCATGAAAGGATTGTATCACGTTCGCGCCGATTTGGGTATATAATCTATCATGGAAAATCAAAGGCCGTGTCTGCTCAGACGTGCGGCAAAAACATTGTCATTCCCGCGAATGGCAATAATTAGCTGCCCACTGAAAAGGCACCATAGAAGTGAACAGCAGAGGTGAACATTATGGGAAAGAAAATCGTAATACTCGGCACGGGCGCGCAGGGCTCGACCGTCGCGCAGCGCATGGACGAAGAGCCGAACGTGGAGGAGATCATCTGCGCGGACTACGACGGGAAGGCCGTCGGCGCGCTGACCGCCATCATGAAGAAAGGCAAGGGGGCCGTCGTCAACGCGCACGACCTCGCCGAAATCACCGGGCTCTGCCGGGGCGCGGATCTCATCGTCAACGCGCTGCCGTTGGAGTTTGGCAGGAATGTATTGGAAGCGGCGCTCGCGGTAGGGGCAAACTATCAGGACTTCGCCGCGCCGGAGGGCATTATCGACAGTTATGAAAACGACCCGTGGCTCGAGGGCATCGAATTTTTGCTGAAGGAATACGCCCCGCGCTTTGAGAAGATCGGCAAGCTCGCCGTCGTCGGCACAGGCTCCGCGCCCGGGCTGATCTGCGTCGCTTCGCGCGTGGCTGTGCGCGAGCTCGACACCTGCGGCGAAATCTACAACATCGTTTACGAGGGCGTCGAGAGCAAACGTTTTCAGCCCTACTGGTGGTCGCCTGTCACCGCCCTGTCCGACATGAGCGAGGAAGCTTACGCCCTCATCGGCGGGAAGATCGTCCGGACGGCGGCTTTCAGCCTGCCCATCTTCCGGCAGTACGACTATATGGACAAAGAAGTCCGCTTCGTCGAGCACGCGCACGACGAGCCGGTCTATTACGGGCTGCACGCGGACTCGCATTTCAAGGGCGTCAAAAATGCTTACTTCAAATACGGCGGGCTCGGCATCGAATTTGCGGAGCCGCTCTATCGCGCGGGGCTGCTCTCGCACGAGGAGGAGGCGCTGAACGGGCAGACCGTCGTGCCCTTCGACCTCGTGTTGGCGCACATGCCCGCCCCGCCGAAGACCAAAGCGGAAATCGGGGAAATCATAGCGGAGGGCCTTGTGTCCGATACGGGCTGCATGGTCGTCGAAGCCTACGGGAAGAAAGACGGGAAAGATGTCTGCGTCGAGGTGCATGTATACGCGCCCGGCCTTGTCGAGTCGTTTGAACGCGCGGGGATCAGCGCCGAGATGTATATCACGGGGCAGGGCGGCGCGCTCTTTACGAAACTGTTCGCAAACGACAAGTATGAACAGAAAGGGCTCATCACGTCCGACATGCTGACCGACGGCGAGGTAGATTATTACTTCGAGTCGGCCGAGGAGCTCGACATCACGCTCGAAACGAAAGTGTTCCGGGTGTAGCCGAGCCGGCGCATAGGGGGCGTAGGGCGGTCGTCACGCGGGCAATCGCCGCAGCCACAATCGCCGCAGGAATCTCATGCGCCGAATGCGCCGAATGCCGCGGTCTCCCCGATGAGCGCTTCGAGCGAGGTAATCCGGTTGACCGCGCCGCGAAAGGCCGCGGCGCCCGGCGCGCCCCTGAAATACCATCCGGCATGCTTGCGCATTTCGAGGACGGCCATATGCTCGCCTTTGTCCTCGGCGGTAAGCCGCGCGTGCCGGATGAACATCTGCGTTTTTTCTTGCCGCGTCGGGGCTTCAAACACCGCCCCCGAGTACGCCGCGCGGGCTTCCGCGAAAATCCACGGATTGCCCAGCGCCCCCCTTGCGATCATGACGCGGTCGCAGCCCGTCTGCCGGATCATGCGCACGGCATCCTGTCCGCTGTATACATCGCCGTTTCCGATCACGGGGATCCTGACGGCCGCTTTCACCGCGGCGATCACATCCCAGTCCGCTTTGCCGCTGTAATATTGCTCCCGCGTTCTGCCATGCACACAGACGGCATCCGCGCCCGCGGCTTCTATCGTCCGCGCCATCTCCGCGGCGTTCACGCTTGCCGCGTCCCAACCCATGCGAATCTTGGCCGTGACCGCCTTCCCGCCCGCGGCGCGCTTCATCGCTTCGATGATACGCCCGGCCCGATCCGGGTCTTTCAGAAGCGCGGAGCCTTCCCCGGTCCTGACGACCTTGGGGACAGGACAGCCCATATTGACATCGATCAAAACGCCCGCCCGGTCCGGGCCGCTGAGTATCCGCGCCGCGTGCGCCATGATCTCCGGCTCGGACCCGAAAATCTGATAGCCCACCGGCCCCTCCGCCGGGTCGATTTCGAGCAGCCGCTTTGTTTTTTGATCGCCGTACCACAGCGCCTTCGCGCTGACCATCTCCGTATAGGCCAAGGCCGCGCCGCATTCGCCGCACAGCCTTCTGAAGCTCTTATCGGTCACGCCCGCAAGCGGCGCGAGGACAAAAAGCGTCCCCCCGTCCGTCCCGCCGTCTATATCTCTGCCTTCCAATCCTGTTCCCGCGCCTTCGACCTGCCCGCGTAGTTCTTCTTGTTTTTTTCGTAGATGTAATGAAGCCCCTCCAGCGTGAGCATCTTGTCCACGACGTCGATACAGTCCACACCGTCGTCGAGCAGGTTGGCGACGCCGCCCGTCGCGATCACTTTCACAGGCCTGCCCCCGCCGTCAATCACGGCGAGCTCCGCTTTCATGCGCTCCGTGATATAGCAAACCATGCCGCGGTGCCCAAAAACGAGCCCCGACTGCATACTCTCAATCGTGTTCTTGCAAATGACGGAACCCGGCTCGTCGAGCTCGATCCGCGGCAGCTTCGCGGTTTTTTCAAAGAGCGCGTCCGAGGAAATCTTGAGCCCCGGCGCAATCGCGCCGCCGACATAGCGCCAATCATTCGTGATCGCGCAGAAAGTCGTTGCCGTTCCCAGATCAATAATAACCAAGGGCCCGCCGTATTTGTGCAGTGCCGCGACCGCGTTGACGATTCTGTCGGCGCCGACCTGTGTCGGATCGTCGTATACAATTTTGAGCCCCGTTTTGATGCCCGGACCGATGACGAGGGCGCGCTTGCCCGTGTATTTCTGCGCCATGTGCTGAAGCGTATAGAGTACGGAGGGGACGACGGTGGAGATGATGATATCGTTCACATCGCGCAAATGCAGCCCCTCGAATTCAAAAAGCTGATTGACCATCATCCCGTATTCGTCGGCGCTTCGGTGCGCGATGGTTTCCATGCGCCAATTTTGAAGCAGCCGCCCGTCCTGAAAGACGCCTAATACGATGTTGGTGTTGCCTACGTCAAATGCAAGCAGCATCATGCTTCCCTATTTAATGGAAACGAGCAAGTCCCCGGCGTTGACGGACGCGCCCTTCGCGACCGCAATCGAATCAACCGTACCGGCCGCCGGCGCCACGATTTCGTTCTCCATCTTCATCGCTTCCAAGATAAGGAGAACCTCGTCCGCCGCGACGGCCTGGCCGGGCTTGACCAAGATATCAAGAATCGTGCCGGGCATAGGCGATTCAATCGTCGCCACGCCCGCCGAGGGGGGGGCGGGAGCCGGAGCCGCGGGGGCCGGAGCCGGCGCGGAAGCGGCGGGGGCGGGCACCGAAGCAACCGGAGCAGCCGCGGGAGCGGGAGCCGGAGCAGCCGGAACCGCCGCAGGGGAAAGGCCCGGCGCGCCGCCGATCTCCTCCACCTCTACCTCGTACGTATTGCCGTTCACTGTAATGTTGTATTTCTTCATCGTTTCCTCCGTTCCCCCGCCGTCGCCGCGGCGGCCTTTCTGTATGCTTTCTGTATTCTCTCTACATACGCCTTGTATCAATGACTTCGTTCAAGCCCATCGCGCCCCACGCCGGTTTCGTCCCCGCCGCGCGGCCGATCTTCCTGATATACAGGGTTTGGACAAAGCCCTCCGTTTGAAAAGCCGCGACCGCCGCGGAAATCACCGCGATCAGCTCGTCGTCAGCCCCGGATACCTCGATCGCGGCCGCCGTCACAGCGGCGGGCTCTTCTTCATTCTGCCCGAAAACAACAGCTTCCTCGATCTTCTTTTTCTTTCCGAAAAGCGCCACTTCGCACCTCCTTACAGCGGAATATTGCCGTGCTTCTTCGCCGGCAGGGATTCGCGCTTGGATTCGAGCATGTCGAACGCGCTGACGAGCCGCTGACGGGCTTCGCGGGGCTCGATCACGTCCTCTACATAGCCAAGCTCGGCGGCGCGGTACGGATTATTGAATTTCTCTTCGTATTCGGCGACCTTCTGCTCGCGCATCGCGACCGGATCCTCCGCGTTCTTGATGTCGTTTTTGAACACGATGTTGGCCGCGCCGGCCGCCCCCATGACGGCAATCTGCGCTGTCGGCCACGCGAGCACGACATCCGCGCCCAGCTCTTTGTTACACATCGCAATGTACGCGCCGCCGTAGGCCTTGCGCAGAATCATGGTGACTTTCGGCACCGTGGCTTCGCAGAAAGCGTACAGCAGCTTGGCCCCGTGGCGAATGATCCCGCCGGTTTCCTGATCCGTACCCGGCAGGAATCCGGGGACGTCCTCGAGCACCAAAAGCGGGATATTGAACGCGTCGCAGCGGCGCACAAAGCGCGCGGCCTTGTCCGAAGCGTTGATATCAAGACAGCCCGCCGCGACAGCCGGCTGATTGGCGACGACGCCGATCGTATTGCCCGCAAGACGGATGTAACAGGTGATGATATTCTTCGCGTAGCCGCCCGCGACGTCGAAATACTTCCCGTCGTCCGCGATTTTTTCGATAATTTTGTACATATCGTACGCCTTGTTCGGATTGTCGGGGACGACCTCGTCAAACTCGGGGATCAGGCGGTTGACATCGTCCGTCGTCGGCACGGGGGGCGCGACCTCAAGATTGTTTGAGGGCAGATAAGAAATGAGCTCCTTGACCATGTTCAGCGTGTCCTCATCGTCTTTGCCCATGAAATGCGCGACGCCGCTCTTCGTGTTGTGCGTCCGCGCGCCGCCGAGCTCCTCCGCCGAAATCTTTTCGCCCGTCACGGTTTCGATGACCTGCGGGCCCGTGATGAACATCTGACTGGTCCCGTCCACCATGAAAATGAAATCCGTGATGGCGGGGGAATATACGGCGCCGCCCGCGCAGGGACCCAAGATCACGGAAATCTGGGGGATCACGCCGGATGAAATCGTATTGTTGTAGAAAATCTTGGCAAAGCCGGAGAGCGATCCGACGCCCTCCTGAATCCGCGCGCCGCCGCTGTCGTTGAGCCCGACGATGGGCGCGCCCATCCGCAGCGCCATCTCCTGAACCTTGACGATCTTGTTGGCATGGTATTCGCCGAGCGAACCGCCGAGTACCGTGAAATCCTGGGCATAGGCGTAGACAAGCCGCCCGTCTACCGTCCCGTATCCCGTCACCACGCCGTCCCCCGGCGCATACGTCTTGCCCATGTCAAAATTGTTGCTGCGGTGGTGGACAAACACGTCAAGCTCGACAAAACTTCCTTCGTCGAACAGAATCTTTATCCGCTCCCGCGCGGTCAGCTTGCCGGCCTTGTGCTGCGATTCAATTCGCTTTTCACCGCCGCCCTGCGCGACCTCCGCTTTCCTTTTGCGGAGTTCCTCCAACTTTGCGTTCGCCATTTTTTACCTCCGTCCTTCTCAGTCTTTGTGGTTTTCCGCGGGGCCTTTTTCTTTTTCCGCGTTCTTTTCGGATGATTCGCCGCCGCTCTTGCTCTTAGCCGTTTTTCTCGTCCTCGGCTTCGCGGCGGGCTTCTTCACTTCACGGGCCGCGCCCGCCTTCACGTCCTCTTCATCCCCCGCTTCGCCATCCGTTTTAACATCCGCTTCATCATCCGCGTCCGTGCCGCCGCCCGAACCCGCGCCCGCGTCGTCCGCGTCGTCGTCCTCATCGTCCGTGTCATACAAATCCGCGTCGTCCTCCAACTCGTCCTCCAACTCGTCGCCCGCGAGAAGTTCCAGCTCCAACTCCGCTTCCTGCTCTGCCGCTTCCGCCGCGGCCGCCGCTTCCGCGAGGATTTGTTCCGTTTCCGCGGCTTCAATGGCGTTGCGCTCGCTGATACGATCTTCCTCCGTCTTGACCTGCACGATCAGACCCTCTACCGTGACCTGATCCGTGAACAGCGCTTCAAACTGTTCCCCGTCGAGGGTTTCAATTTCGAGCAGCGCGTTTGCCACCGTATGCAGTTTTCCGATGTATTCTGTCAGGATTTCCTCCGCGGAAACAAACGCTTCTTCAATGAGCGCCTTGATCTCCTCATCGATCTCGGACGCGATTTCCTCCGAATAGTTTTTGTGCGAGGTGAAATCCCTGCCGAGGAATACCTCTTCCTCTTGGCTGTAACTGACGGGGCCGAGTTTGTCGGAAAATCCGTATTTGGTAACCATATCGCGCGCGATCTCCGTCGCCCGCATGATGTCGTTGCTCGCGCCCGTGCTGATATCGTGAAGCGTCAGCTTCTCCGCCACGCGCCCGCCGAGCAGATGTACGATCTGCTCCTGCATCTCCGTTTTCGTGCCGTAATACTTGTCCTCTTTCGGAAGGATCATGGTGAAACCGCCGGCGCGGCCCCTCGGGATGATCGTGATTTGATGCACCGGATCCGTATTGGGCAAAGCGCGCGCCACAATCGCGTGGCCCGCTTCATGATAGGCGGTCAGCTTGCGCTCGCTGTCGCTGATTACACGGCTCTTTTTCTCCGGGCCCGCGATCACCTTTGTAATCGCTTCCTCGATTTCCTCCATACGGATCTTGCGGCCGTTGCGTCTTGCCGTGAGCAGCGCCGCTTCATTGAGCATATTCTCGATATCCGCGGGCGTGAATCCGGGCGTCCGGCGCGCAAGCACCTTCGGCTCGACCTCTTCACTGAGCGGCTTGTTCCGGGAATGCACGCGGAAAATCGCCTCCCGCCCCTTGATGTCCGGAATGCCGATCACGACCTGCCGGTCAAAGCGCCCCGGCCTGAGCAGCGCGGGGTCGAGGATATCCGGGCGGTTCGTCGCCGCCAGAATGATAATGCCGCTGTTTTCGCCGAAGCCGTCCATCTCCACAAGGAGTTGGTTGAGCGTCTGCTCGCGCTCGTCATGCCCGCCGCCGAGCCCCGCGCCCCTGCGCCGGCCGACTGCGTCAATCTCGTCGATAAAGATGATACACGGGGAACTTTTCTTGGCTTGTTCAAACAAATCGCGCACGCGCGACGCGCCGACGCCGACGAACATCTCCACAAAATCCGATCCGCTGATCGTGTAGAAAGGCACCTCCGCTTCACCCGCCGTCGCCTTGGACAGATAGGTCTTGCCCGTCCCCGGCGGTCCGATGAGCAAAATGCCCTTCGGTATTCGCGCGCCGAGCTCGTTGTATTTCGTCGGATTCTTCAGGAAATCCACGACCTCCGCAAGCTCTTCCTTTTCTTCGTCCAAGCCCGCGACTTCGTCATAGGTGATCTTCGTCCCGGAATCGCCCCGGTGCAGCTTCGCGCGGCTCTTGCCGAACTGCATCACCTTGCCGCCCCCGCCCCCGGCGCTGTTCATAATGTAGTACATGACGAAAATCAGCACGCCGACCATCAGCAGCGTCGGAAGAAGGCTCGCGAGAATGCCGCCCTCCTTCGGTTTGGGGCTCGAAACGTCCTTGATCGTCCCATCGTCCATCTGCGGGAATACATATTCGTTATCGATCCAGTCGATTTCAATAATATTCGCGGCGTAGGTAACGAGAATATCCCCGTTTTTCAACTCCGCTTCGATCCTTGTCCCGTTCGTTTCATACTTAACGACTTTTTTTTCTTTCAGCTCTTTTACCAGTTCGGAGAACGTCACTTCCTCGATATGCTGGGATTCGGTATAGCTTCTTGAGAATACCGCGATGATGATCACAACGACGATAATAACCGAGAAGACACCGATATTTCTTTTGTTTCGCGCCATTGGCCTGTGGACTGCTCCCTTCTATAATATACAGTGCCAAAATTTTACCATAGCCCTACGCGCAATTCAAGCAAGCATTTTTCGGAAAAAAAATCAATATTGAAATGGCAGTTGCAAAAGTAATGGCTTATGCGAATGCTGCCATTAGATTAAAACCCCGCCGCGCGAACCCAAGGGGGGGAATCCGCACGCCGGGGAAGCAGCCCGGTCGGCAATTCCCTATTGTGATAGGACGATTGTTCCGGGTTTTTCCGATATGCGCCCAAGGGGGGGCGGGCACATACCGGAAATGAAAGTGTTTGCTATTTTG
>JAITNA010000012.1 GCA_031290715.1 Eubacteriales Family XIII. Incertae Sedis bacterium
GCATACGGGAGCTTGGCTTGGAATGACACGACCTTGGCTATCACCTTGCAAGCGCAATGGGTGCAGATCGGCTATACCGTGCGGTATCTGCCGGGCGCGCATGGGACGTTCGGCACGGCTGTGCTCGGCGGGCTGCATTACGGCGACGCGACGCCCGCTGCCCCCGCTGCTACAGGCGAGGCCGGATGGCGGTTCACGGGATGGACCCCGGCGCGCGGGCTTGTGGTCACGGGCGACGCGGACTATACGGCCGGATGGATCCTGAATACATACACAATCTCTTATCACGGAAATGGGCATACATCCGGCAGCGAGCCGGCGGCGGTTACATTAAATCACGGCGATACGTGGACGGTGTCCGCGGCGGGCAGCTTGGCGCGGACGGGATATACTTTCTCCGGGTGGGCGGCCTCGGCTACGGCGACTGCTGCGGCCTACAGCCCCGGCGCGGCGAACACACTGACGGGCGATGTGGATTTGTACGCCGTGTGGACGCCGGCCGCTGTCCCTCCGACGGTGACGGCGACGACGGATAACAGCACGACGAATACGGACACGGAAATCGAGCCGCCGACGCCGCAAGGTACCGGGCTGGCCGCGGAAGGGTTCACGCAGCGGGATGTCGAGCGGCTTGAAGCGCAGACGGGCAATCCTCTGCAGGACCTGTTCAGCGGCAATGTGCCGCTCGGCAACGGGAAAAGCTCCGCGGTGTGGAGCCTGCTCTCGCTGATCCTCTCGGTCATCGCGGTCGTGATCTCGCTCCTGCTGATCATCGGGATATTCACGCGCAAGCGGGATGATCGGGAGATGGACGAGCTCGGCGATTACGGCGGCTCCGGTGTTGGCGGCGATGGCTATGACCGCGAAGAAGCGGAGAAACGGCGGCGCCGCGGGCGTTTGCTGAAAGCGCTGACCTGCATCGTCGGCGTGCTGACGCTGATCGTCTGGCTGCTGCTCGACAATACGAGCCTGCCGATGGCATGGATCAACCGCTATACGCCTATCGTGGCGATATTCTTCCTCATCCACCTCGCGCTGTTTGTGGCCTATAAGGCACGCAAGGGAAAGCAGAATCAGGAGCGGGAGGAGTACGAAGCCGGCAGCGGCACCGCGTAGGCGCCATTAGTAGTAATGCACTGGATTCCCGGAACAAGTCCGGGAATGACAATGCGGTGCGTAGGCGCCATTAGTAGTAATGCACTGGATTCCCGCATTCGCGGGAATGACAATGCGGTGCGTAGGCGCCATACATATTGCTTTCAGTGAGCAGGCTCCCCCCCTTTGCCTGTTTCTGAAAATATACGGGAAGCAAGCGTTTTTTGGCTTGCTTCCTATTTTGTTGTTATTGTTACTGCAGATGTTCAATCTCCGCAAAAGACTTGATTTTCATGGTGATTCCAGTATACTGTAAGCGGAAAATAAATAATAATATATAGGTAATAAATGCAAAATACAGACTTAAATAATAATATATTATCATTATTCGATAATAGTCCGGGAGAGATTGTCCGAGACGTCGCCGCGCGGGTCAGACGGCGCCGTCTGGAACTCGACCTGACACAGCAGGCGCTCGCTGTGCGCGCGGGTATGCCCGTCAGTACCTACCGCCGATTTGAGCAGACCGGAGAGATCGCTTTTGCAAGCCTAGTCGGTGTCGCCGCGGCCTTGGACCAGACAGATGGATTCGCAGCGCTTTTTTCGCAGCGCAAGTATCGCAACCTCGATGAGGTCAAGGAGCAAAAGAAAATCAACGGACGCAAACGCGGGCGTATCAAGGAATAGAACATGGACATCAAGAAATTATTCGAAATTGACGAGCTGACGGTATTCTTGCATGGGCGCAAGGTTGGTCGGCTCGTGCTCACGCCGGCGGGCTTGTGCGCGTTTCAATATGACGCGGATTTCATACCGGACGGACAGTCAATTTCCCCGTTCGCATTGCCGCTCGGTTTGGATGTGCATGTCGCGAAGCCGGCGCCGTTCGACGGCGGTTTTGGGGTGTTCGACGACAGTCTGCCGGATGGGTGGGGGCTTTTGCTCATGGACCGATATCTGCGCGCGCAGGGCATCGATCCGTTTCGCTTGACGGCGTTGCAGCGGCTCAGTTTGGTCGGAGGCGGCGGCCGCGGCGCACTGGAATACAGACCGGAGAGTGACCCCGGCAAAAATGCCGCGGATGGCGGCGCGGCGGCCGCGGTTCGTGCGGAAGTCGGTTTTGACCTTGATGTTTTTGCAAAAGAGGCCCAAAAATTTCTGAAAACAGATGACTATACCGGCCGGTCCTTAGAAACGATTTATAGGCAGGGCGGCACTTCCGGCGGTGCAAGGCCAAAGGTCTTTCTTCGCAAGGACGGCAGGGAATGGATCGTGAAATCAAGAGCCGCGGAGGATCCGGGGAATATCGGAAAGACGGAATATGAGTATTCTTTGCTTGCGAAAGACTGCGGGATCGAAATGCCGGAAACCCGGTTGTTCGAGGAGCGGTACTTTGGCGCGGAACGATTTGACCGGACGCCCGCGGGGAAGATACACACGATTTCCGCGGCGGGTTTGCTCGGAGCGGATTATCGCGCGCCGAGTCTGGATTATACATCCCTGCTCTTGGCCTGTGTCCGAATCACAGGCAGCATGGCCGAAGCCCGGAAACTGTATCTGCGCATGGTGTTCAACGTCGTCATTTCCAACCGCGACGATCACGCGAAAAACTTTGCGTTTCTGCTGACGGAAAAGGGTTGGAGCTTGTCGCCCGCGTACGACTTGCTGCCGAGCAGGGGATTTGGCGGCTATCACACCACAACCGTGAACGGAAACGGCAATCCCGCGCGATCCGATTTGCTCGCGACCGCTGATAAATGCGGCATCCCGCGGCGCAAAGCGGAAGAAATCATAGAAACCGTATCGAAGAAATGCGGCGATGCCGGGATGTCAAAGGTATCGCTATGAACGCCTACTCCGCGACCTGCTTTGCGACGACGGAGCCTACGCTGTATTTTTCGCGCAGCTTCGGCTTTTCGATCTTGCCGGTGGCGTTGCGCGGCACTTGGCCGAAGATGATTTTGCGCGGGCGCTTGTAACGCGGCAAATCCTCGAGATAGGCCAGAATCTCCTTTTCCAGAGCCGCCTCCGGCGTACTTTGCCCCGGCTTGGGCTCTATTATCGCCACGGCAATCTCGCCGAGCCGCTCGTCGGGCACGCCGATCACGGCGACATCCTTGACCTTTTCAAATCCGTTCAGGAAATCCTCGACCTGCACCGGGTAGATATTTTCGCCGCCCGTAATCACGACATCCTTTTTGCGGTCGACGAGAAAGATGAACCCGTCCGCGTCCTCCCGCGCCATGTCGCCCGTATAAAGCCAGCCGTCTTTCAGCGACTCCGCCGTCGCCGCGGGATTGCGATAATATTCACGCATCACGCCGGGGCCTTTGACGATGAGCTCCCCGACCTCGCCCGGCTCCGCGTCCGCGCCGTTTTCGCCGACGATACGCGTTTGCCACCCGTAGCCGGCCTTGCCGATCGCGCCGACCTTGTGAAGATTTTCCGTGCCGAGATGGACGCAGCCGGGGCCGATGGATTCGGAGAGCCCGTAGTTCGTATCATAGTCGTGCCGCGGGAAATGCCGCTTCCAACGCTTGATCAGGCTCGGCGGCACAGGCTGCGCGCCGATGTGCATCAGCCGCCAGTTTGAGAGGTCAAGCCCCTTGATTTCATCGCCCTTTTCTTCTATGTAATCAAGAATGTCGCGGGCCCACGGGACGAGGAGCCAGACGATGGACGCCTTTTCGGCCGCCGCTGTGTGCAGCACCCAGCCCGGGTCCGTACCCTTGAGCAGAATGGACTTCCCGCCCGCCATCAGACTGCCGAACCAATGCATCTTCGCGCCCGTGTGATACAGGGGCGGGATGAGCAGAAAGACATCCTCATGCCGCTGCCCATGGTGGCGCCACTCCGTTTCGGCCGCCGAAAAGAGCGACGCGTGCGAGTGCAAAATAGCCTTGGGAAAGCCGGTGGTGCCGGACGAGAAATAGATCGCGCCGTCGTCCTCCGGCTCGATCGTTTCCGCGATCTGCGGCCTGTCCGCCGGATATCCTTTGACCTCGCTCTCGAAACTCTTCGCGGTTTCCGGCGGGTCCATGCCGACGTAAATATAGTCCCGTATCCCCCTGAGCTCGCCGCGTACGCTTTCGACGCGGCCCCTGAATTCAGAAGCAAAAACAAGCACGGAAACGTCAGCCAATTCGATACAGTAAGCGATTTCCTCCGAGGTATAGCGGAAGTTGAGCGGCACGGCAAGCGCCCCCGTTTTCAGTGTGCCGAAATAGATGGGCAGCCAGTCAAGACAGTTCATGAGCAGGATCGCGACCTTATCGCCGCGCTTCACCCCCATATCCGTCAGCATATTCGCGAAACGGTTGGCCTGATCGTCGAATTCCTTCCACGTAAGCTCGGAACGATAATGGGCCGAGTGCCCGGTTTCGACCAACGCATAGTCCTTCCACGCGAGGTTCTTCGCGTCGTCGTGGATGGGGTTGAGTTCGACGAGGGCGGTTTCATCCGCGTAGCGTGCGGCGTTGCGCTCAAGCAAATCCGTCAGCAAGCGGGGCTGTTTTTCTTCTCTCATGGGGTTGCACTCCTCCGTTTCCTACCGGCCGCCATACCGCGGCGGCGCCTTCCTGTGCAAGAAGTATCATAACACCCCGC
>JAITNA010000034.1 GCA_031290715.1 Eubacteriales Family XIII. Incertae Sedis bacterium
TTCCCGGGGATATCCTAAAAATCATCGCGGCGGCGGCGGTTTGCGAAGCGCTGAAAAACCCGCTGCGCCGCCTGTCGGGAACGAGGGCTTGATTTTTGCGCCCTCCTTGCATATAATAAGCGTCATGCTCGCATACACCGATTTCACGGAAACCCGCGCGGGCGATGCTCGGCAATAACAACGGAGGAAAATCATGGCGGAAGAAATATTGCTCACTCGGGAAGGCTATGCGGCGAAGCTTACGGAATTGGATGAACTCAGGACGATCAAACGCCCGGAGATTGCCGAGCGCCTGAAAGAGGCGATTGCGTACGGCGATATATCGGAAAACTCGGAATACGATTCCGCGAAAAACGAACAGGCTGAATTGGAGGACAAGATCGTCAAATTGGAAAGCTTGCTCAAGAACGCGAAGGTGATCGAGGACGACGGCGGCAACCACGATGTCGTGAAGATCGGCCAAAAGGTCAAAATCCGAAATATTAAAACGAAAGCCGTCGCGGAATATATTATTGTAAGTTCCAGCGAAGCGGATCCGATCAACGGCAAGATCTCCAACGTCAGCCCCGTGGGCGCGGCGCTCATCGACAAAAAGGCCAAGGCCAAGGTCGAGGTGAAGCTGCCCGGCGGCAACGCGAAATACGAGATTTTATCAATCGGGTAACGCGGAAGCGGGCCATGCGGAAGCGGGTCATGCGGAAGCTATTCATTCAAGAAGAAAGAAAAATCTAACGATGAGCGACAATAACGTCAGGGATGATAGGAATCAGGATGAAATCACAGATTCCTCCGAGGAAATGATTTCTTCGGAGGAGTTGAATGAGATGAGGGTGATTCGGCGCGAGAAATTGGCCGCCTTGCGGGAGCAGGGCCGGGATCCTTTCTTGCGGGAGGATTTTGACGCCGACGCGTACAGCGAAGATATCAGAGAAGCTTTCGAGGCGATGGAGGGCAAGGCGGTTTCGGTCGCCGGCCGTATTATGGCCAATCGGCATATGGGCAAAGCTTCCTTTATCGATGTGCGCGACGCAAAGGGGAAGATTCAGGTGTATGTGCGCCAGGATGCGATCACGCCCGAAGAATATGAGGTGTTTCTGACCTATGATATCGGGGATATCGTCGGGGTGTCGGGTACGGTATTCAAGACGCGCCACGGTGAGGTTTCGGTCAAAGCCGAGCGTATCGAGCTGCTCTCCAAGAGCTTGCAGATTCTGCCCAACAAATGGCAGGGGCTCAAGGATACGGAGCTCAAGTACCGTCAGCGTTACGTCGATCTGATCACGAATCCCGAAGTGCGTGAAACCTTTGTCAAGCGCGCGAAGATCATTCGCGCCATCAAAGGCTATTTGGACGACGAGGGCTTTCTCGAGGTCGATACGCCCATTCTGACCGTCATTGCGGGCGGTGCCAACGCGCGGCCTTTTGAAACGCATCACAATACCTTGGACCTTGGCATGAAGCTTCGCATTTCCAACGAACTCTATCTGAAACGCCTGATCGTCGGCGGGTTTGACCGCGTGTACGAGATGGGCAAGATGTTTCGTAATGAGGGCATGGACCGCAACCACAATCCCGAATTCACCATGATGGAACTCTATCAAGCCTACGGCAAGATGGAGGACGTCATGGCGCATACGGAACAGATCGTTTCACGGGCCGCGCTTGCGGCGGCCGGCTCTATGGTGATCGAGTATCAAGGCAGGACTTTTGATTTGACGCCGCCGTGGGATCGACTGTCCATGCAGGACGCGGTCAAGCGGAAGCTCGGTGTGGACTTCGACAGGATCGAAACGGACGAAAAGGCGCGGGAAGCGGCCAAACAGCATCACATCGCGGACGCGGACAAGCTCACGCGCGGCAAGATTATTGCGGAGCTTTTTGAGGCCTACTGCGAGGACGACCTTGACGGGCCGGTCTTTATCACCGGCCACCCGGTCGAGATCAGCCCGCTCGCCAAGCGGGACCCGGCGGACCCCCGGATCACGCGGCGCTTCGAAGCCTATATCAACACCTGGGAGATCGCCAACGGCTTCTCCGAGCTCAACGACCCCATCGACCAGTACCAACGTTTCAAGGATCAGCAGGCGCAGCTTGAGTCCGGTGACAAGGAAGCGCACCCGATGGATGAGGACTTTGTCAACGCCCTTGAGGTCGGAATGCCGCCGACGGGCGGGCTTGGGGTCGGTATCGACCGCGTGATCATGCTCATCGCGGACGCCCCGTCTATCCGCGACATCATCCTCTTTCCCACGATGAAGCCGGCTGCCGACTGAGGGCAATCCCGCGGGGCGGGAATTATTTCTTTTATTTCTTTTATTACTCGGAAAATGATGATAAAATAACAGGGCATTGCAGTTGAGTGAATGCGTATTTTATTTTTGTGCGGAATTTAGGAGATTCTAGTATGAAAGGGTACATCAGCGAACAGATCAGAAATGTTGTGATGCTCGGCCACGGCGGCGCGGGCAAGACGACGGTCGTCGAAGCGGCTTTGGCCGTGACGGGCGCAATCAGCCGGATGGGCAGGGTGGAGGATGGGAATACGGTATCCGACTACGAGAAAACGGAGATTGAAAAAGGCTATTCGATCGCGACCTCCCTCGTGCCGGTGGAGTATTCCAAGAGCAAGATCAACTTTCTTGACACTCCGGGATTTTTCGACTTTTCAGGCGAGGTCAGTTCCTCCATTCGCGCGGCGGAGGCGGCGGTCATCGTCGTGGACGCTTCGGCGGGCGTGCAGGTCGGCACGGAAAAGGCTTGGAACATCTGCAAAAAGTACACCGTACCGAGAATCTTTCTCCTCAACAAGACCGATAAAGAGAATGTGGACATCGGCGATGTGATCGCGCAGCTCAAGGCGAAATTCGGTACGTCTGTCGCCACGCTTGACGACAAGGACGCGCTGAACGAGGCCATCGCGGAAACGGACGAGGATCTCATGGAGAAGTTTTTCAGCGGCGAGGATTTCTCCGCGGAAGAGTTTTCAAAGGGGCTGTCGTCCGGTATCGCGTCCGGCGACATCGCCATCGTCCTCACCGCAAGCGCGGTGAAGCAGGAAGGGCTCACGGAATTTTTGGACGCGATCCTGCGTTATGTTCCCGCGCCCACGGCGCACGCGCCGTATCCCGCGCAAGACGGGAACGGCGGGGACATCGAGGTCGCGGTGGATTCCGCCGGGCCCGTGGCGGCTTTTGTATTCAAAACGCTTGAAACGAAAAGCGGCAAGGTGTCGCTGATCAAACAGATATCGGGGAAAGTCGTGAAAGGCTTGGAGATATTCAACGCGAACGCCGAGAAGCCCGAGAAGATGGGCGCGATCTCCTTCATGCGGGGCAAGACGCCGGAAGAAGCGGCCGATATTGTGGCGGGCGACATCTACGCGGCCACCAAGCTGCAGGTCACGCACACGGGCGACACGCTCTGCGACAAGGCGCACTTCATCAAGTTCCCCCCCGTCGAGTTCCCGCAGCCCTCGCTCTTCATGGCCGTGCAGCCGAAGGACAAGGGCGAGGATGAGAAGGTCGGCACCGGGCTGAACCGGCTTCATGAAGAGGACCCGTCGTTCTTGATCGAACGCAATCCCGAAACGTCGCAGACCTTGCTCGGCGGTCAGGGCGAGATTCAGATCGGAATCATTACGACAAAGTTAAAAGAACGTTTCGGCGTCGACGTCGACCTCGTCGACCCCAAGGTCCCGTACCGCGAAACCATCAAGGGCACCGCGGACGTTCAGGGCAAGCACAAGAAGCAGTCCGGCGGCGCCGGTCAGTACGGGGATGTCCACATCCGATTCTCGCCCACGACGGAGGAGTTCGAGTTCGCCGAGGAGCTTTTCGGCGGCTCTGTCCCGAAGAACTACGTCCCCGCTGTGGAAAAGGGGCTTCGCGAGAGCTTGGGCAAGGGCCCGCTTTCCGGGTCGAGGGTCACAGGGATCAAGGCTGTCCTTTACGACGGTTCCTACCACGACGTCGACTCCAATGAAATGGCGTTCAAGATCGCGGCGACCATTGCTTTCAAAAAAGGGATAGAAGAAGCCAAGCCCATCCTGCTTGAGCCGGTCATGCACGTCGAAATCTTTGTGCCCGACGAATATACGGGTGATGTAATGGGCGATATGAACAAGCGCCGCGGTAAAATCCTCGGGATGGAACCGCAGCTCAGCGGCGGCCAAAAGCTTGTGGCCGAAGCGCCGCAAGCGGAGATGTTCAAATACGCGATCGCGCTGCGCTCCATGACACAGGCGCGCGGCAGTTTCATCATGCAGTTTGAACGTTACGAGGAAGTGCCGGGAAATTTGTCGCAGAA
>JAITNA010000051.1 GCA_031290715.1 Eubacteriales Family XIII. Incertae Sedis bacterium
CCGGAAGCAAGACGATCAAGACCAAGAGGAGTAATCAATCATGATTGAAACGATTCGTACAGACAAAGCCCCGGCGGCGATCGGGCCTTACAGCCAGGCGAAAAAAGCGGCGGGATGGGTATTTTGCTCCGGGCAGATTCCGCTTGACCCCGAAACGGGGAATGTCGCCGGCACGGAAATCACGGCGCAGACGGAGCGGGCGCTTGAGAATCTCACCCATGTTTTGTCAGCCGCCGGGGCAAGGCCGGAGGATGTGCTGAAAACCACCTGCTTCCTTGCCGATATCGCGGATTTCTCCGCCTTCAACGAAGTCTACGCAAAGTATTTCCCGTCGGGGCCGGCCAGATCCTGCGTCGCGGCGCGCGGTTTGCCCAAAGGCGTTCTTGTGGAAGTCGAAGCGATTGCGTATATAGGCGATTAAAGAGCCGCCGGCTAAATCACAAATTTATCGGAGAAAATCCGCAGGGAGAATTCAAGGAACACTCCCGCCGCGAACATGACAAGAGCAAAGAACACAAATCGTTTTTTGTGCATGGCAAGGAACGCGATGTATTCGCGGATGATCGCGTTGGGGCGATAATATCCGGCAGTCTTTGCGCCGAGCCCACGCGCTTTTTTCAGGCCGGATTGTTTTGCATAGATGCCCGCGCGCAGCAGGTGATACCCATTTGAAACAAAGGCGCACGAATAAGGCCGGCCGCTCGCCCGTTCATCCATGATGGCCTTTGAAAAGCGCATGTTTTCCAAGGTGTTCGTCGATTGATCTTCTATCAGGATGAGCGCGGGCTCATAGCCCCGCGCCGCCGCGTATTCCCGCATGGCCGCCGCTTCCGAACGCGGTTCATCCGCTCCCCGCCCCCCGGACATGATGAGGACAGGTCGCGCTCCCGTTTTTTTCTGCTGCTTTTTCGCGAACCGGAGCGCGCGGCCGATCCGGCCCGCCAGAAGCGGAGGGACTTCCCCGTCGATCAAACCGCTGCCGAGGACGATGAGATAGTCCTGCGGAATGCGGGGCTTTGACGTATTGTACAGCGCCAATGTGGTCAGAAACACAAAGACGTGGAACAGATAAAAAGCGGCGGCAAAAAGAACGCCGAACCATACCGAAGAGAACCATTCCGGCATATCCGCGCCGCGGAACAGAAAGCTCAAAATGATCAGCGCGATCAAGCAGACGGCGCAGACCAAGGTCAGGCTGTTTGAAAGGCTTCGGCTTTCTCTTTTCAAGATGGCGCGCGTGTTGATCAGCAAATAACCGATCAGGATGAATATGCCGAAGAGGGCCAGAAACAAGCAAAACAAGAAGATGATGATACCGGACAATTCGAGGACGCGGTTTTCCCGCAGTGCGCCCGAATTGGTGAACAGCACCCACGCCGCCGCCATGGAAATGAGGAACGCGTCAAAGCAAAAGCCCGTCACAAGGCTTGTCCTGTCGAATCGAAAGAACCACAGAAACAAAGCCAACATCCCAATGGATACGATTGTTATCGCTGTTATCATAATATCCACGCGATCTCCTTAACAGCATCAAATATGATATATTTTAACACATTTTGCGGAAGCATGAGAACCCGCGCTTCCTTAGCGCTTTGTTGCTTTGTCGTGCAGATATTCTGCCGCGAATTGGATTTTCGTAACGTTGAAACCATCTTCCATCGGGAATAAAAAATAGGTGTTGTCAAGTGTGGACAGGGTGATACACGGCCCCTTTCCGCGATAATCGTATTCCGTATGGACCGAGGGCGCTTTTGCCGGCGCGACGACTAATGTTTGCTCCGTGTCCTCGCCGCAGTCTTTGAATGTGAGCGCAAATCCATCCCTTCCGTGCCGGAGAAAGCCCTCGCCCAGATCAATGAAATTGACCGCGTTCGGCAGGGATTCAATTTTTACGCGAACCGCAAGCGCGTATTCATCCCGATCGATTTCACGGGCTGCCTGCTCGCGTTCCCACTCGTACCAATCCGGAATATGTGTGAAGCCGGCATCCGCGTTCGCCCCGGAAATCCGCTCCAAGCGGCCCAGTTCCGTCATATGCCACCGCCCTTCGCAATCCGGGCAGCAGAGCTCGGCGCCTACGGCTTTCATGCGAAATTCCCTGCCGCAATCCGGGCATTTGTATAGGACGAGCTCCAAGCCCTCCGCGCGGTTTGGAAAAGAAATCCGCATGTCCTTTTGAAGTTGCCACGCGTACTCATCGTATTGCAAATGTTCGCGGAACGCGTTCATGATTTGCGGCAAGGACGCGGCGGCGAGTTCTTCTTTTGTAAATAACTGCGTGATTTCTGCTTCCAATCGGACGCCTTTGCGCTTTTTCAGATTCCAGATCGGAGATTGCAGATAGTTCCCGTGCATATTCAATACGACGACCGGAACCCCAAGCATTTTCGCAAGCTTCCCTACCGTATATAGGAGCCTTGAACTCGTTCCGGCATTTGCGTACCTCGCTTCCGGAAACAGCACGAGCACACCCTTGCGTTCAACGACCCTTTTGATATTTCGGATCAGCGCCAAATCATCGACAAATTTGCGTGTGCCAAGACAACCGATCCGCCGATAAATCCATTCGCCGAAATTTTCAAAGCCCTCAAGCTCCGAAATATAGTTCGCCCGATGCGGGAACAAGGCCAGCGGCGCGACATAAAAATCCATGAATGCCTGATGTGTCGCGAGCACGAGGTACGGCGGCTTCAGGCCTTTCATCCGCGTACGGCGGATTTTGAGCCGGCTTCCGCATGTCATAAACAGACAGACGAGCCAAATCAGCGGCACAAAAAAGAGATTTTGTTTCGGCGGCATTCTGTAGCGGTCAAAGGGGGTTGTAACGATCTTCTTTTTCTTCATTATTATTATTCTATTCTATTCTATTCTATTCTATTTCATCCCGGTCTTTGAGCAGATAGCCGCGGATCGCGGGCACGCGGCTCAGGCCCCAGTAAAGGATGCCCGTCCCGATGAAAGCGAAGCCGGTGGGTGTGAGGTGAAAAAGGAACATGTTGTGAACCGCGCCCGTGACGGGGTTGTAAATGAGCAGGGACATGGCAATGCCCGCGGCGACACAGAGGAAACCGACAAGATTGACCCCGCCGTGATAACGGTAGGCATGGCGACCGGAAATGGAATAAGCCGAGCGCAGCGAAATCCGCTGGCCGCGCACGAAAAAGAAATCCACGAACAGCAGCGCGGCGAGCGGCGCGTACACGCAAGCGCTGATCGTCAAGAACGAACCGAAATACTCTGTGATTTTCCCCCAAATGCAGAGCCCGCTGACATAGGCCGCGAGGATGATGATGAACCAGCGATAGTCGATTTTGCCGAAAGACGATTTCAGCACAACCGCGTAGATGTATGAGCCGATTGCCTGTGTTCCGATATTGGCGAAAGCGACAAGCAGCAGCGAGCAAAGCGCGAGCGCGGGAATCGAGATGGCGGCAAGCATAAGCGTGGGGTCGCTCGTCATTTCCCCCGCGGCATACTGCATGGCGATCGCCATGACCGCGCCGATAACCACGAAGAACGAACCGGACACACCCTGGCCGAACACTCCGGACCAAAATCCGGCACGTTCGCTTTTGGTGAGCCGCGGAATTTCTCCCATCCCGCCCACGAGCGTCATTACAAAAGCGAAATTGGCTTCGATGGAAATAATGTACGGGATGATGCTTTTTTCATATCCCGTATCCGCGGGCCGGTACTCCCAAATCGCGCCGAGCGGCACGGAAGAAAAACCCGTGATGAATACGATGACGCCGACGGCAAAAAGCATGGGAACAAGAATCCGTGTCACCCATGTGATGACATGCAGGCCTTTATAGGCGATGAAAGTCCCGAGCAAAACACACAGCAGCGAGAGGGCAATATGCGCCGCGCGGGGCAGCGCAATCCCGCCGAGCGCAAGCAGATTGGTCATGGAAGACGCAAACATATCGGCGCAGACCGCGTACCATGGAAAATTGATAATAATAATGACGACGCTCATCACAATGACGCCGCTGTATCCAAACACGCTTCGGAGCCATATCCAGACATCGATGCCATATCGGGCCGAAAGGACGACGGGCAGCTGATAGATGGCCAACATGAGTATCGCGCCGAAAAACGCGCCGATCAGCAGTTGCTTGAAGCCCACCAACGTGGCAAGGTAAGCCCCCTGCGTGTAACTCCATGTGGCGATGTTGTATCCCGAAAGAACTAAAAACGCGTCCAAAAATCCATAGACTTTTTTCTTTTGAGAAACGGGT
>JAITNA010000065.1 GCA_031290715.1 Eubacteriales Family XIII. Incertae Sedis bacterium
TGTCAGCCGTAGCTTGCACTGCGGCTGAAGCCGCGCAAGCTTGGCAGACGTGGTACGACGGAGCTGAAGCTCCTGTACCACTGTCATTCCCGCGAATGCGGGAATCCAGGGTATGGCTAATCACTGGATTCTCGGGACGCTTCGCGCCCAAGAATGACATTATTTTAGCTGATGTCTGAATAGTAACAATTCCGTTTTATTAACATCACGGCTGCCTATATCTGATCTTTTCTTATCTGCCGCCAAAGCGTCATAACGATGAACGCCGTTACAACAATGAAAAACATGGAGATAAAAACTGCGCTTTTTCCGAAATTCTTGCGCTTACGCAACTCTTACGCAATTCTTACGCAATTCTTACGCAAGGTTGATTTTATCCTTGTTTATCGCGCCGGACGGGAGTATAATGCCGGTAGAAGTCAGAGAACTTTGCATGGCATCATCCTTTATGCGGTTTTTCCGCTTTGTGGCAATAAAAAATATGGAAAAGCGTTCGCTCGGAAACACCAATCTTCTGATTACGCCGGTCGGCATGGGTGTGCTGACAGTCGGCCGGACACAGCTCAATCTGCCCGTGAAGGACGGCGCGCGGATTGTCCGCTATGCACTGGAACGCGGCGTCAACTTTCTCGATACGGCCGAGTATTATGAAACCTACCCATATATCCGAGAAGCGCTCCGCGGTACGGATTTTGAGCCCGTTATCGTAAGCAAGTCCTTAGTGTCAAGCTACGGCGGCATGGCAAAGGCGATCGAGGACGCAAGGGCCGCGATCGGCCGGGACGTCATTGACATCTTTCTGCTTCATGAAGTGCGGCAAGCGCCCGATTTTGAGAACCGCGCCGGCGCACGGCAATGCCTTATCGACGCGAAGGCGAAAGGCCATGTCCGCGCGATCGGCCTGTCGACGCACCATGTCGATGCCGCCCGCCTTTGCGCGGGGCAAAGCGAAGCGGACATCCTGTTTCCCCTCATCAATTATAAGAGCCTTGGAATCCGAAACGGCGCGAATCCGGGTACAAAGGAAGATATGGCGGCCGCCATCAAAGCCGCGGCCGAAGCGGGAAAAGGCGTATTCGCCATGAAGGCTTTCGGCGGCGGCAACCTCTGCGCGGATTATACCAAGGCCATGGACTATGTGACGGGTCTGCCCGGCGTGGACAGCGTCATGATCGGAATGGGTTCGGAATCAGACGCAGACGCCGCGGTTGATTATTGTGAAGGGAAGCTAAGCGCGGATTTCAGGCCCGATGTGGGAAACAAGCGTATGCGCGTCGACCAAGGCGACTGCGAGGGCTGCGGCGCCTGCATTTCCCGCTGCACAAGCAAGGCGATTCACTATAACGAAAACGGCCGTGCCGAAATCGACGGTACGGCCTGCGTTACCTGCGGCTACTGTGCGCCGATCTGCCCGGTTCGCGCGATTATCATGTTTTGAAACGCGTATATGTGTGCTTGCGTATAGCGGAGCGGTATCGCGCTCTACAAATCCGACAATTTCTCCGGCAGATGAATCTCCATATCGCAGCCGTGATGGTCGTCCTGCTCGTCGGCGTTGGGGTCGAAGCCCTCGAGCCCCTTATATGTCTTGCCGTGCTTCTGCGCGTAGTCAAAAATGGCCGATTTGATCGCGTGGTCCGCAAGGACGGAGCAATGGATCTTGATGGCCGGAAGGCCGCCAAGCTCGTCAAGGACGTTTTGATTCGTCACAGCCAAGGCTTCCTCCACCGTTTTCCCAATAACCATATCCGTCGCGACGCTCGACGATGCGATGGCGGAGCCGCAGCCGAACGTCTTGAACTTGGCGTCCGTGATGACATCGTCCTCGCTCACGCGGATCATGATCTTCATCATATCGCCGCAGACCGGGCTGCCGTAAACGCCCTCCCCGTCCGGATTTTCCATATCGCCCGCGTTGTGCGGGTTTGAAAAGTGTTCAATTACTTTATCATTGTACATTGACATATTGTTTCATTTCCTTTCACACATTATTTCATCTTCTTTATTTCCGCTCGCGCCATGGAATCTAAAACCCGCTATCCTTGGACACAGATGAGATTTTCCGCAGCTTTTCTACCGCCGCCTTCAACTTTTCGACCGTATAATCGAGGTCGTCCTTTGTCGTAAAATCGCCGATCGTGAAACGGATCGAACCATGGATTTCCTCCACGGGGACGCCGATCGCGTCAAGCACATGCGACGGTGTCAGAGAAGCCGACGAACACGCGGACCCGGTCGACACCGCAATGCCATTCATATCGAGCAACAGCAGGATTGCTTCCCCCTCAATATATTTGAATGTAATATTGAGATTGCCGGGGAGCCTGTTTTCAAGGCTGCCGTTGATCCGAATATCGGGAATCTCAGCTTGAACGCGTTCGAGGAAATAGGTCCGCAGCGACAGGAGCGTTTTGGCGTGATGTTCGAGATTTTGCCCGGAAAGCTCCGCCGCCTTCCCGAAACCGACAATGCCGGTCAGGTTTTCCGTGCCCGCCCGTTTTTTGGACTCCTGCCCGCCGCCGTGTATGTGCGTAGGCAGGTTGACGCCCTTGCGGATATACAGCGCCCCGACGCCTTTCGGCCCGTAAATTTTGTGCGCGGACACGCTCAGCATGTCAACGCCGAGCGCCTTGACGTCAATAGGCACGTTGCCGAGCGCCTGCACCGCGTCCGTGTGGAACAAGACCCCCCGCGCCTTCGCAATCTCCGCAATCTCAGCGACCGGCTGAATCGAGCCGATTTCATTGTTGGCAAACATAATGCTGATGAGGGTCGTATCGTCGCGAACCTGTTTTTTCAGCTCGTCCAAATCGATGAATCCATCCTTGTCAACATGAAGATACGTAACATCAAAACCTTCTTTTTCAAGATATTCGCAGCTGTGAAGCAGCGCGTGGTGCTCAATGGCCGTCGTAATGATATGCCGCCCCTTGCCGCGCTTCCACATCGCCGTTTCGATGACCGCCCAATTGTCCGCTTCCGTGCCCGAGCTCGTAAAAAACACCTCCGTCGGCTCCGCGCCGATCAGCGCCGCCACCTGCTCCCGCGCGCGGCTGATCGCGTTCTTCGACTTCTGCCCCACCGTGTAAAGGCTCGAAGGATTGCCGAAGCTGCTCGTAAAATAAGGCAGCATCTCCGCGAGTACCTCTTCTTTCACCGGCGTCGTCGCCGAATAGTCCAAATATACCTGCCGTTCTGTTTCCGTCGTCATTTCACATCTCCGTTATCCGCCGAGGGACTGCAAGCGCCGCCCCTCTTTCATCCATTAATTTTTTCGCCCGCCGCCGGCCGGCGCAGCCTCGTCAACGATCTCAATATTGTCCAGATGGGATCGGAACATCTCGCGAAACCGCGTCAGATACTCCTGCCGGAGCGCATGCTGTTCCGTTTTCTCCGCGGCAGAAAGCTCGCAGGTTTTCGCCTTGCGCGCAAGCTCATTGATTCGCTCCATCTTTTTCTTATCCAACATACCCGATCGCCCTACCCGGCTAATTTCAAATCGATCTTATGCAAAAACGTTTATCCTATAGAATTATATAACTTATCATTTATTTCCGCAACATTAAATTAGATAAATAATATCCACTTACGAGCTCCGCTATACCGTGATGTACTCTTTGAGCTTCTCGAACGTCTTTTGCCCTATGCCGCTCACATTCATGATTTCTTCGATTGAACGGAACGCCCCGTTTGCGCTGCGGTAATCTATGATCTTCTGCGCGGTGGCGGGGCCGACGCCGTTCAGCTGTTGTAATGTTTGCGAATCCGCCGTATTCAGATTGATTTTCCCCTGCGCGGTCTGACTATTGCCGCCGGCCCCGCTTTGCCCCGCATCGCCGCCGGTTCCCGCGGAGGGCAAAGCCGTGCCGCTTTCGACCTCCTCGTTCGTCGGAATATAGACCTTGTCGCTGTCCGAAAGCAAAGCCGCCCGGTTGATCGGCGCCGCATTTGCGTTTTCTGTCAACCCTCCGGCCGCTTCAATGGCGTCCTCCACCCTGCTTCCGTTCGGAAGCGCAATCACGCCCGGATTCGCAACGGCCCCGCCGATGTCGACAAAAATCGCCGCAGCCGGCGCCTGCGCAAGGCCGTCCCCCTCCGCATTCCCGCTCGAAGCGCCGGCTTCCGCGTTCTGCGCATCGCCCGCGCCCTCGGCGCCCGCGTCCGCGCTTACGCCGGATTCGGTCGCTTGGCCATTCTGTACACTTTGATTTTTACCCGAAATCACGTCCCCGACCCCGGCCGCGTCCTGCGAAAAGTACCGCGCCGCGCCGATTACCATCACGATCACTGCAGCGGCCGCGATCAACGCCGTTTTGCGCCGCCGCGGATCCTCCCATATCACCCTGGTCTTACTTGATATTCCCCTGAACATACCCGCACCTCTTTCTCAAATGAAGCAGACTCCCGTCGTCTGCACACCGTTCCTCAAATTCACACTTGTCATTCCTGCGAATGCGGGAATCCAGTGACATATTTACCTCGGAAATGACAATATTTAGCCGCCCCCTGAACCTCTCATTTGCATTCCTCTCTCCTCAAATTTTCTTTGACATCTTCCTGCACATCGCTTTATAATACATACAACGAGGGATTGCCATTGGTACCGGCGAGTACCTCACAGAAACAACTGAATGTTTGCTTTATGAGTGTACCGCTTTTTACCTAAGCGGTATTACTTCTTTTTGCGATTAAGAAGCAACACCAATGCAACCAAAGCGATAACGTCAAACGTTATGTTCAGTGTGACCATGCGCCGCTCCTCTCCGTTTCCGGAAGCACCCGCAC
>JAITNA010000114.1 GCA_031290715.1 Eubacteriales Family XIII. Incertae Sedis bacterium
GCTTGCGGCGATATCGGCTGCTATACGCTCGGCTGTGCACCGCCGCTGAACGCGATCGACTGCTGTGTTTGCATGGGCGGGGGATTCACGATTGCGGCCGGGATGGCGCAGGCGTTCGCGCGGACGGGCGAGGAAAAGGTCGTTTTCGGCATTATGGGCGACTCAACTTTCATGCACAGCGGCATCACGGGCGCGGCGGAGATCGCTTACAACGGTGCGAAAGTGATTCCCTGTGTGCTCGACAACCGGATCACGGCGATGACGGGACATCAGGACAATCCCTCGACGGGACGCACGCTGATGGGGAAGGAAGTCCCCGCCCTCTCGATTGAAAAATTGCTTGCGGCCTGTGGGTTTGAACGGGTGATTGCCGTTGACCCGCAGGATTTGGCGGCGATGAAGGCCGCTGTGGACGAGGCGGTTTCGGCCTTGAACGCCGGGGAGCGCGCGGCGATTGTGACGAAGCGGCCCTGCGTGCTGATCAAGGGGCTCAAACTCGAAAAGGCTTTGTGCGCGGTCGACGCGGAGAAGTGCAAGAGCTGCAAACAGTGTATCAAGGTCGGGTGTCCGGCTGTGGTCATGGACGGGAAAACGGCGGCGATCGACCGGGAGCTCTGTACGGGCTGTACGGTCTGTCAGCAGGTATGCCCCTTTGACGCGATCGGGAAGGAGGCGGTGAAATGACGGATTTGAAGCATGGCGGGATCACAAGCGTTTTGTTGGTTGGCGTCGGCGGGCAGGGCGCGATCCTGACGAGCCGCATTTTGACCGAGGGGCTTGTTCGCGCGGGCTACGATGTCAAGATGAGCGAGGTACACGGCATGGCGCAGCGCGGCGGCAGCGTATCGACGCAGGTACGCTTCGGCGAAAAGGTTTTCTCACCGCTCGTCGGGCTCGGCCAAGCGGATGTAATGGTCGCGTTTGAGCGCATGGAAGCGCTGCGTTACGCGGGATATATGAAGCCGGGCGGGATCTGTGTCGTCAACGATTACCGCTTGACGCCGATGAGCGTCGCGGTCAGCGGGGCGGTATATCCGGAAAACGCGATCGAGGCGATGGCGGAGCGGTTTTGCGCGGTTCCGGTCAAGGCCGCGGATATCGCGATCAGCCTTGGCAACGCGCGCTGTATGAATGTGGTGCTTTTCGGCGCGGCGTCCGCGGTACTCCGGGTGCGGGAAATCGATTGGGAGGATGTGATCGTTTCCGTCGTCCCGGAGAAGCTGCGCGATCTCAATCTCAAAGCGTTCCGCGCGGGAGCGGAAGCCGCCGGAACCGGAGCGGCGGCGGTTGCGTCCGCGTCCGCGGCAAGGCCGTAATAAAGGATGAGTATGCGAAACATACGGGTGAATCTCGCGGAGAAGTCCTACGACATCCTTCTGGAATCCGGGATTTTGAACAGCGAAGCCGGGATGGAGGCCATCGCGCCGTTTTCGCGGAAGGGTGAGAAGCTTGCCGTCGTCAGCGACAGAAATGTCCGGGATATCTACGGCGAAGCCTTTATCGACCGGCTGCGCGCGGCGGTCCCCGGCGAGGTGTTTTCCGTCGCGATCCGGCCGGGCGAGGAAAGCAAGAACCTTGATACGCTCAGCCGTATTTTTGACGCTTTCGCGGAAGCGGAATTGGGCCGGCGCGGGCTTGTCATTGCGCTCGGCGGGGGCGTGGCCGGGGATATCGCCGGCTTTGCGGCGGCCTGTTGGATGCGCGGCGTGCGGCACATTCAAATCCCGACAAGCTTGCTCGCGATGGTGGATTCCTCCGTCGGCGGCAAGACGGCGGTCGACATCCCGGCGGGCAAGAATTTGGTGGGGGCTTTTCATCAGCCGTCGCTCGTGCTCGTCGATCCGAAGCTGACGGCGACCCTGCCGGCGCGGGAATTTGCGTCGGGTATGGGAGAGATAATCAAGTACGGCACCGCCTTGTCCGAAGCGCTTTTTCGCCGCATAGGTACGGAGGTCCCGGGCGCGTTTTCGCCGGCGCTTGAAAGTATGATCGCGGAATGCATTTGCTTGAAACGGGATGTCGTGGAGGAGGATGAGTTTGAGTCCGGGCGGCGCAAACTGCTGAACTTCGGACATAGCTTCGGACACGCGATCGAAGTGAAAACGGGATTTTCCGCTTATTCGCACGGGGCGGCTGTCGCGGCGGGAATGCGCATCGCGGCGCGTTTCGGGGAGCGGGCCGGCGTCACGGAAGCGGGCACGGCGGGCCGCGTGGAGAAGCTGCTCGCAAAATACAATTTGAATATCGAAGAGGAAACAAAGGGCCTTGCCGAATATATGAAGCGCGACAAAAAAGCGGCGGCGGGCGGCGTCAGCCTTGTTTTGCTGAAGCGGATCGGGGAAGCCGTGATCGTTGAGATGGGTTTCTCTGAAATCGAAAAGAACCTTGCGTCGCTCGATACCGGGAGCGGCCGATGACCGAGCGCATCCTCGGCGGGAAACCGAGCGGGCTCATCCGTATCCCGGCGTCGAAGAGCGTCAGCCACCGGGCCGCGATTTGCGCGGCGCTTGCGGGCGGCGAAGCGGCGGGCGCGCGCGCGGAAAATCTCGGCGTATCCGAGGATATCGCGGCGACGGTCCGCGGAATCGAACAGATTGTGCGGGCCGTTCGGGTTGACCGGGCAAAGAATCTATCAGAGGGCGAGCGGGCCGGCGCTTTTCGTATTGATTGCGGGGAGTCGGGTTCGACCTTGCGGTTTTTGATTCCGATCGCGGCACAGATCGGGGGTGAATGGCGGTTTTCCGGGCGGGGGCGGCTCATGGAACGGCCGCAGGACGTCTATGCCCGGCTGTTTCCCGCGCACGGCGCTTTCTTTGAGCAGGACGCGGAGGGGATTCTTGTCCGCGGGCCGCTTCCGGCGGGGCGGTATGAGCTGCCCGGCGATGTCAGTTCGCAGTTCATTTCCGGTCTGCTCTTCGCGCTGCCGCTTGCGGCGGGGGACAGCGAGATCGTGCTGACGTCGCCCTTGGAATCCGCGGGCTACGCGGCGCTGACGCTGCAAACCATGCGGGCCTTCGGCGTCGCCGCCGAAGAAATCATCGGAGATAAAGCGGGTAAGGTACTCGGCTATTCGGTCGGGGGCGGGCAGCGCTACCGTCCCGCGGTGTATCCCGTCGAGGGGGATTGGTCACAGGCGGCTTTCTTCCTTTGCGCGGGCGCGTTGGGCGCGGACATCGCCGTAACGGGCCTGAGCGCGGACAGCGCGCAGGGCGACCGGCGTGTGACCGAGGTGATAGAGCGTATGGGGGCGGCGGTCGCGTGGGAAAACGGCGGGACGGCCGTGCGGGCCAAAGCGCCCGCCGCCGGATTGCCGATCGGCCGCGCCCATCAAAAGATCACGATCGACGCGCGCGATATCCCGGATATCGTCCCCCCGCTCGCGGCGCTTTCGTGTTATGCTAAGGGGACGACACATTTCGTTTCGGCGGGACGGCTGCGGATCAAGGAGAGCGACCGTCTGCATGCGCTGACGGAGGAATTGTCCAAGCTCGGGGCGGATGTGACCGAAGAAGCGGACGGGCTTCTTGTCCGCGGAAAAGAAAGCCTTGACGGAGAAAGCGTCGACGCGCACGGTGATCATCGGATTGCGATGGCCTTGGCGGTGGCGGCGATCGGCTGCCGCGGCGAGGTGCGGCTGACAGGCGCGGAGAGCGTGGCGAAGTCGTATCCGGGATTCTGGAATGATTTTGGAGGATTTTGAATGAATAGTTTTGGCAGCCTGTTTCGCGTGGAACTCTTCGGGGAATCGCACGGCCCGGCCGTGGGCGTCGTCGTGGACGGCGTGCCGGCGGGTACGGCGCTCGATTTTGACCGGATCGCGTTTGAAATGCGGCGAAGGGCGCCGGGGCGGTCGGACTATACGACGCCGCGCCGGGAAGCGGACGAAACGGAGATTCTCAGCGGGGTGAAAGACGGGATCGCGACGGGGGCTCCCATCGCTTGCGTCGTCCGCAATATCGATACGCGCTCGCAGGACTATCCGGAACTGCTGAGGCCCGGGCATTCGGATCTGTCCGCGCTCTTGAAGTACGGCGAACATACGGACCGCCGGGGCGGCGGGCATTTTTCGGGCCGGGTCACGGCGGGGCTCGTATTCGCGGGCGCGATCGCCAAGCAGATTTTGCGGGCGCGCGGCACGGTGATTTACGGGCGTATCCGTTCCGTCGCGGGCGATACGGACGGGATCGATCTGACGCGAAACGGCGCGGTCCGCGGAAACGGGCAGGGCGCCGCGCTGATCGAAACGCTCCGGCTGATTTCGGAAAAACCTTTTCCCGCCGCGGACGAATGGGAAGAGCGGTTCAAAAAGACCATCGCGGCGGCGAAGGACGCGCGCGATTCGGTCGGCGGCGTCGTCGAGGTGATTTGCTTCGGCGTACCGGCGGGCTTGGGCGAGCCGTTCTTCGGCTCCTTGGAAAGCCGCGCCGCGCAGATGATTTTCTCCGTTCCCGCTGTGAAAGGCGTGGAATTCGGCAGGGGCTTTGAGATCGCGAAGCTGCGCGGCAGCGAAGCCAACGACCCGCTCGCGGCAGAGGACGGCGCCACGGTGAGCCGGACGAACAACAACGGGGGCATTCTCGGCGGCATCGCAAACGGGATGCCCGTCATTGTGCGGGCGGCCGTCAAACCGACATCGTCTATCGGCGTACCGCAGGAAACTGTCGATCCGGATACAAAGGCCGCGGCGACATTAGAGCTCGGCGGCCGGCATGACCCCTGTATCGCGCCGCGGGCTGTGCCTGTGATAGAAGGCGGGCTTGCAATCGCCCTGCTCGATTTGCTTTTTGAGGGAGGACTCGTATGACGGATTGGACGAAAAACAGAGCTTTGAAGAGCGTGGTGCTCATCGGGATGCCCGGCAGCGGGAAAACGCATGTCGGACGCGAAGCCGCGCGGATTTGCCAAATGGATTTTACGGATATGGACGAACTGATAGAGCAGAGGGCCGGCAGGACAATCCCGGAGATTTTTGAAACGGATGGCGAAGAAGGCTTTCGGAAACTCGAAACGGAATTGGCCGCCGCGCTTGCGAAAAAGACGGACGCGAATGTTATTATTGCATCGGAAGAGAAAGAATCGGAATCCGGATGGGGCAAACCTACCATCTATTCGACGGGCGGCGGGGTGGTGACGCGGCCGGAAAACGAGGCGCTTTTGAAACAGATCGGGCCGGTGATTTTCATTCATCGGGACATCGCGGAGCTCGCTTCTTCGGTGGAATACGGCGCGGACAGACCGTTGCTGGTCGAGCCGGGGCGCGTGCAAATCCTCTGGGAGCAGCGCCGGGGCGCGTACCGCGGATGGGCCGACGCGATGATTTTGAACGAGGGAAGCGTCCGGGTAACAGCGCAGCGGCTTGCGAAACTCATCAAAGAAATGTAGAATAATGGATTAATGAGTAATATTGCTTTCGTCAATACGCCTTCGGCAAGATTCGCGGTGATCGGTGATCCCGTGAGCCATTCGCTTTCGCCCCTGCTGCACAAGACAGCGTTTGAAATCATGGGGAGCGGCGCGGTCTATACGCAGCTGCGCGTGGAAGCGAAGGACCTGGAGCGCTTCGCCCGTCTGATGCGCGG
>JAITNA010000130.1 GCA_031290715.1 Eubacteriales Family XIII. Incertae Sedis bacterium
CCAATGGGCCGTCGGCATCCCGGTCGTCGGTGTCGCCGTCCTCGTCGTCTTTCCAACATGGTTCCCACATGCATCTTTTGTCGGGTGTACAATTGTGATACGGGCAAGAATATACCTCCTTGAAACCACAGACGCAGTAATTGTTGCAGTCTTGCAAGCATTGATTATAAACACTTCTGCCTATTTGAAGTTGATTGATCATCAAGTTTTCGACTATTGTATTAATGCGAAAAATAACATTCAGGACTACTTTGTCTACAATGTAATCAATAATTTCACCGATGATCCACGCCATAAGACCACCACCGGCTGCGAACCATTCCAACATCTCCAAGTGACCTTTTAAATCGCTTATCACGCCATATAAATTGCGTAGGGACTCCATGCCACATTGTGAATAGAAAAAAATTTTCTCTGCATTGAATCGCCCTCTAAGATCATTAATCGCCGTTAAGCACGTAGATGTGGAAACCATATCTTCCATCGTTTGAATCTTATTCGCATAATCTTCGCTCCTGCTCACGCTTGCATTGATACAGTTTGTATATTCATTCGCTTCTTGCGAAGTCGCAACGGCATACTGCTGTATCAAATTTGCCTGCTCCAGAGTTGTTGCCGTCTGCAAAGCTTCTGCAACCGCATTCATACGTGCGCTGACTTCCTGAGCAGCCCGTATTGCTTCCGCTGCATCCTGTCTCATTTTATTGAGTTCCGCCATGATATCCCAATCCGTGCTGAGCGTATGCATCGAATGATCCTCTGCACCTGCTATCTCCGTTTCGGCAAAGGGCTCAAGAACTCCCTCTTCCCATTCAAATGAATACTGAATCATTTGCCGGTGAGCAAAATCGACATAAGTCATCATTCCGGATTCATCTATCAGATAATAAATATCCTTGGTATACTCAGAATCAGGAAACTTGACATAGCCCTGTGCAAGTAATGTCGCCTCGCTTGTTTCAACAGGAAGCAGCTTGGTTGCCGTCGTAGAAATGCCCGAACCGGCAATGGTCGTCGTTTCAACTCCATATTCAATGCCGTCAATGATTTGATCTGCCTTGAACTCCGTCGTGATCCCTCTTTCCGTGAGTACAGCATCGAATTCATCTTTAAACGCAGCCAAATTCTCGTCGTCAAGACCAACAAGATTGCTCAGTATCTCAACTTCCTCATCCATCGCATCGTCAATTTCTGATGCGCTCATAGAGAACTGAACCTCCTCCGGATCGTCGTCGAAAGACACGGCGATTTGCTGCGGCCGCCCGGCTGTGTCAAAATCCGCCGCCGCGGCCCACGCGCCCGACACCGGAAGCCGGGTCGCGGGAAGCCGGACGACTTTCCCGTTCGCGCCCGTAACGACAAAGGTAACGCTTGCCGCGGCGTCGGGATTTTCGACCTCCGCGACAAAGGTGAACTTTGGATACGACGGATTGTAGGAATAGACAGGCGTCTTGCCCACAGCGGTCTGAAAATCAATGATGGTTGCGATTTCATGCCCGCTGCTTGCGACATTGTACATGACGACACGGGCCACGTTCGCGTAGGTCATGTTGTACTCCAAGGCCTTTTCTTCGGACAGCACCCGGACGCCGCGCTCATTGATTGCGGCCGCGTAGATCCGATGGGTTGAAAAGGCATAGGGCTTGTAAAGCTCCGCCTTTACGCTCCACTTCCCTCCGGAATTGGCGATGGCCGAAGCAATCGCATAGCCATTGTCGTAAACGACAATGGCTGACCCGGGCCCGGCCAAACCGGAGATGGCGACCTGCGTCTGCGCGGTTTTTTTCGGGATATTGAGCAACATGGCTTCCGCCGTGACGACTGCCGTCCCAAGCGTCTGGACGACAGCGCCCTCATCCTTGTCAAAACGGAGAAAAGCCGTCACCGCCTGTTCCCCGACTTCATCCGGTGTCGCGCAGAAACGAATGACGCCCTCGCGGCGATTGGCGCGAACCGTCAACGTCCGGTTTTCGTACAGCCCGCTTACGGGCGCCCCGTCTAAGGTGACCGTTCCCGCATAATACTCCATGCCCTCCGGGAATTCAAAGCTTACGGTTTCCCCGGACGATGTGTACTTGTCTGAAATGGCGTAGGAAAGGCGGTAGGAAACAAATCCCGCGCCGAGCGCCAAGCTCGGTTTGTTTGCCTCAAATGCCGCCGTGTCCGTGTAAAAAATCTTTTGGAGATCCATTTTCGGGACAGACACGGCGCCAAGTTCGAGAATCCGGCCGTTTTCAATCCGGACGCCCTTTGCCGTAAAGTCCGTGTTTTCTTCCAGACCCAGTTCCGTCAGCTTCTCGATCCGGGAAACCCGTTTCAGCAAATCCGTTTCCTCCAAAAAGACAGCGGTATAGTCCCCCTCGGAAAGAGGCGGGCTGAGAAACATGTTTTGAAAAGCGCCGCCCGCGGCGTAAGCGCCCGACGCGTCGAAGATCATCACACGGATATCCCCCTCCGCGGCGGCCGTGAAGCGCCCGTTGTCCACAAAGACGATATCCGCAAACGCGTTCAAATCGTCTCCCAAGGCCACGCGCACAGGCGCTGCCGTCATCAGGCCCTGCCGATCCGACGCCGCGATCTCAATCACATCTCCGGCATGCAGTTCTTCCCCGAGCATCGAAAGATAAGGATAGCGGACCGTGACCCGCGAAAGCGCTCTTCCCTGTGTCACGTTCCGGACAGAAAAGTCCATGTTCACAAAGGAAAAGAGGCCGTATGTTTCCCCGCCGCCGACGACCGCGGCTCTTGTCCCCGTCGCGGAGATTGCGACCTTTTTGTTTCCGAGCGGCGCGAGCGTGAGTGTGCCGAGATCGACCGCCGCCGGCGACACGGATGTCACAGCGTCTTTCAGCATAATATCAAAGTACTCATCCTCGGAGATCGTAACATCCGTGTTTACCCGAAGCGCCGCCGCGGAAAAGAGGCCGTCCGCATCGGTTTGTACCGTTTGTTCCGCACTGTACCGGCCGTTCGGATATTGGTCGAACCGAACAGCAATGTCGCCGGCCGGCTCGCCCGTATCAAACAAGACCCGTCCGCTGACCATTACTTCGGGAATCTTTTCGAGCGTGACGGTGATGGTACCGGAGCCCCCGTCGTCCGCGGTCTGACGGGGCGGTTCAATATAGGCTTTCCCGAGCGTTTCGTCCAAAACGATTTCATATTCGTATTCTTTTGTATCGTCCGCGGGGAAGCTCAACGTGTCCCCCGTCGCGATGATGTCTTTCCCGCCCTTTTCGTACCAATTGACCGCGTACCCGGCGGATAGGGTTTCGCCCTCTTCATCCGCCACGCGGAGGGCGAGTGCCCGGACTGCGCCGGCTTTCAATTAAATCTCGACCTTGTCCCAAGCATCGGCGCTCGCGTCATCGCGGAAGAGCAATCTGCCTGTATATTCGTTCTCCGGCGCGGGGCTGCTTCGCAAGGCGACGCTGCCCCGCCCTTCGATCACGCTCATTCCGAGAATGGCCCATTCTCCGCCGAGGTTCAAACCAATCATGGAAAGCGGCAGCGCCGCGCTGACGGCGCCGTTCCGCAGTTCGCCCGTTTGCCCCTCCCACGGCAGCCATTCGTATCCGTTCAGGATTGTCGGCTCGTCAAGACCATCGTGCCGCCCCGGCGCCGCGCTTGCAAAATGTTCCCACCAAACGGCGCCGTTTTGGAAAACGAGTTCGCTTGTGCCGTCGATATTCGCCTCTATCGTAAGCACATGGGAAACATCGGCTTTTCGCACGAGCCTGTACTCAATGGACTCTTCCTCGCCGGCCTGTTGGCGGAGCGGCGTCCGGTATATCTCGCCCAACGCTTCGGACAGCTTGATTTCATACGCGTACGTTTCCCCGATTTCCCGCTCGATCGTATTTCCGGACTGTATCGGCTCCTCGCCCTCGCCCTTGTACCAAAGCACTTCATAGCCGTCATTCAAATACTGACCGTTTTCATCCCTTACCGACACCGTGGTTTCTTGCATTTCCGACGCAATGCGGAACTGAAAACTATACGAACCCGCGCCGTCGTACATGGTGTCGTTCACGGCAACCACCCAAGTATCGTATCCCAAAGAATAATCGGCAACTGCGCCGCGGCCGTAGACAGAAGCCCCTTCAATCCTT
>JAITNA010000136.1 GCA_031290715.1 Eubacteriales Family XIII. Incertae Sedis bacterium
CATATAAGGAGAGCGCTGAATATGAACTAATGAAGAATGATTTATCCGCAGCGGCAACTTTAATAAGAGAAAACAACGACATTGTAAATGAAATAATCAATGGTCAAAGTGTTGAGTCAATCGCGAGGTTCCCTAAATGAGATATCCCCGCTAAAGAACCTCGGTTTTAGCTCATTTTGTTACTCCGCTTTCGGGCAGCGGCCGGCGATGATTTCAAAAACATGCTCTTTGGCATGGAAAAGATCGAGGACATGCACCCATTTATTTATTGGGCCGTGGGTGTTTGACATCGTGAAGCTTGAATCATATACTATATACAAGTTTATCGCAACAATAGTATGTGGGGTGTAATATGGCTAATATCTTTAAACGCGACGCGACGGTGCATGAATTCAATTGGGACAATCTCGGCGACATCAAGGCCGGGCGCGAGGATCTCGGCGAAGAGATGCCGGTGCTGGTCTATCGTTTGATGCAGTTCACGATGCTTGACATCCTGACGAAGGATTTCGGCCCGGACAAGGCGAACGAGTATTTCAGAAGGGCGGGCTTCTTGGCGGGAACCGAATTCACCAAGCATGTGCTTGACCTGACTGTCGACCTCAACACTTTCCTGGCGAATCTGACGCAGGCGCTTGTCGACCTCAAGATCGGCATTCTGCGGATGGAGGCTTTCGACCCCGATTCGGGCGACCTTGTGCTGACTGTGGGGCAGGACCTGGATTGCAGCGGGCTGCCGGTGACCAATGAAACGGTCTGCAACTATGACGAAGGGTTCATCTCGGGGATTCTCGGGACGTATACGGGCAAGACGTATGATGTGCGCGAGATTGATTGCTGGGCGTCGGGCGACCGTGTTTGCCGCTTCAACGCGACGGTGACCGCATAGCGATGAGCGGGCGATATTGCAATCGACATCACAAACGATGTTACAGCCGATATTACAGCCGTAATTAATTCAGCGAAAGGAAACAGAGCGATTTCAATTCCCGGCGTTGACATTCTGTTCAACTATATGCGCGATGTGCTGTACTATCCGGCACGCGCCCAACTTGCTGCGGAAAGCCTTCCCGACGACCTCAAAGAACTCGGGGAGGGTTTGCTTTATCTCGGCAACTGTATCACGGAGGTGCGCAATCTCGCGGGCAGTTTGTCGCGGGGCGAGCTCAACATCCCCCTGCCGACGCCGGACAATGAAATGGCGGCGACGCTCAAAGCGCTTCACGCGACGCTCAAACATCTGACTTGGCAGGCGCAGCAGGTCGCGAAGGGCGATTACGATCAGCACATCAAGTTCATGGGCGAGTTTTCCGAAGCTTTCAACGAGATGATCGCGCAATTGCGCGAACGCAGGGACAGCCTTGCGCTCGAAATGGAAACCGTCAATCGGCAGACGCAGGAGCTCGAACGCTCCAACAGCCTGTTTGAAGTGATTACGAGCAATATGTCGGAATGGATTGTCATGGTTGACAAGGAAACCGGGGAACACCTTTTCGCCAACCATACGGTGCAAAGCGTTCTGACAAGCGATGTATTCGAGGAACAGCTGTATGATTATTTGATGGAATACGCGCGCGGTATGGGCATGGACGACGAACCAAGGTCGGAAGAGTTCACCTTGATCAGCGATACGGCGCTCCAGTATTTTGAGGTGACGCTGTATTACATCAAATGGTATCAGCATGACGCCGTGGCTTGCGTATTGGTGGATATTACGCAGGAAAAAGAGGAATACAACCGTCTGGAGGACGCGGCGTACAAGGATATGGCGACGGGCGTGTTCAACCGGCATTACGGCATGAAAACGCTCGAACAATGGCTTGCGAAAAAAGAGGGTTTCTCGTTGATTTTCATCGATATGGATATGCTCAAATACGTCAACGACGTATTCGGACATCAGGAAGGCGACATCTATATCCAGACCGTCGCCGATCTGCTGGGGGATATTTCGCCCATGGCGGTCGTCTGCCGTCTTGGCGGCGATGAATTCATGGTGCTGCTTCAGGAGCGCGACAAGCGGGGCCGCGGCATGCCCGAGCTGCTTGAAGGCCTGCGCAACAAGCTGATAGACTCTTCCACGAAGGGTGAAAACGGCGAAATCCTTTACAATCGCAGCCTGAGCTTCGGCATTGTTGATGTCGGAAAAGACAATGTGCTGCCGGCAAACGAGATTCTTTCGATGGCGGACGAGCGGATGTATGAATACAAGAAAGCGCACAAAAAAGAGCGCCGCGTCTGATCTTTCGGCTGTGTTCCGAAATAATCCGATAAGAATCCGATAATAATCAGAACCCCTATCGCAGGGGGTACAGGGGGAGCAGTTCTTTTGAAACGCCGGCAGTGATGACCTCGCAGCCGGATTTTGTGATCACGACGGTATCCTCGATCCGGACGCCGCCCCAACCCTCGATGTAGACGCCCGGCTCGATCGTAACGACCATACCGGGCGCGAGGACAGCCACGGAATCCTTGCCGATACGCGGATCCTCGTGTACCTCTGTGCCGACGCCGTGCCCCGTGGTATGAATGAAGTATTCTCCCAATCCCGCTTCCTCGATGACGCCGCGGCAGACGCGGTCGAGCGCCTTACAGGCGATGCCCGGCTTTGCGGCGCGGACACCCGCTGTCTGGGCGGCGAGGACGGTACGATAGACGAAGGTTTGCCGCTCTGTCGCGGCGCCGAGCAGGAAGGTCCGCGTCATGTCGCTGCAATAGCCGTCCGCGATAACGCCGAAGTCGACGGTGATGAAGTCGCCTTCCCGCAAAACGCGGCCGGAGGGGACAGCATGCGGCTGCGCGCCGTTCGGGCCCGACGCGATGATGGGCGGGAAAGAAAGGCCCTCATAGCCCGGCGAATCCTTCGCGAACGCTTCGAGCTGTTCGGCGACCCAGATTTCCGTCCGGCCCGGCCGGATCAGGGGCAGTGCGCGCGCGACAGCGGCGGAACCCGCCGTCGCCGCGCGCTTCATGATTTCGATTTCTTTCCGGGTCTTGATTTCCGCCATCGCCGTTACAGGTTTCTCAGATCGGGGGAGGTCAAGCGTATCGGTTTGCAGGCTACGAACTCGCCCGTCCCTTTCGCGCCCAAGAATTTCCCCTCTTTGAATACGAGCCGGCCCCTGCTGTAGGTGCGTTCCGGGTAGCCTTTGAGCGCGGCGCCTTCCCATATGGTATGGTCTGTCGCGCCGTGCATCCCTTTGTTTGTAATGGTGAATCGCGCCTTGGGGTCGTAGACGACGATATCCGCGTCAAGGCCGACCGCAATCGCGCCTTTTTTGTGCGCCAGTCCGAAAATCTTCGCGACGTTCGTTGCGCAGAGTTCGACAGCCTTGTTGAAAGAGATACGGCCCTTGTTCGCTTCGGACAGGATGTAGGGGTACAAATTTTCAATGCCCGCGCAGCCGTTGGGGATTTTGCGGAAATCGTTCTTGCCCCAGTTCTTCTCGCTCTTCTTGAACGGGCAGTGGTCCGTCGCGACCGCGGCGATATCCCCGCGCGCGATGCCGTCCCACAGGGCTTTCTGTGATTCCTTGCCCTTGATGGGCGGCGAGCAGACAAAGTTGCGCCCGTCGGGCCTTTTGTAGACATCGCTCGTGAAGTGCAGATAGTGCGGGCAGGTTTCGGCGAAGATGGGATAGCCTTCATCGCGCGCCCGCGTCACGGCGTCCATCCCCTGCTTGTTCGCGAGGTGGACGATGTAGAGGGGCGCGCCCGCGGCTTTGGCCCACTGAATGGCCCGCACGTCCGCTTCGCCCTCGACGAATTCGGGCCGGGACAGATAATGATACCAAGCGGAGGTCTTTTTCTCGGAGATGTATTTGTTTGTGAGGAAATTGACGAGATCGTTGTTCTCCGCGTGCACGCCGACGAGGGCGCCGATGCCTTTCGCATGTTCAAGCGTCTGATAGAAAACGCCGTCCGTAACGCCGAAGTCGTAGACCATGAACACCTTGAAACTCGGCACGCCCATTTTGACCGCGTCTTCCATGGTGGAGAGCAAATCGCCGTGGATGTCCTTGACGCCGATGTGGAACGAATAATCAACGACGGCTTGCGTTTCCGCGATGGCGTTTCTGCGGCGGATCGCGTCGGGGAAGGTTTCGTCAAAGTCCTGCAAAATGAAATCAAAGACGGTCGTCGTGCCGCCGCAGGCTGCCGCGCGCGTACCTGTTTCGTAGTCGTCCGCGGAGATGGTGCCGCCGAAGGGCATGGCGAGGTGTGTGTGCGCGTCGATCGCGCCGGGGAGGACGAGCTTGCCTTTGCAGTCGACGACCTCCGTGTCCGCGCCGGGCTTGAGCGCCGCGCCGATGGCGATAATTTTGCCGCCGCTGACGGCGACGTCCGCTTTGAAAGCGGAAGAATCTGTGACGACCTTGCCGCCTTTGAAAAGGATATCAATAGTCATGGTAGTTTTCCTTTCTGAATCCCGCAGGAAGTGTTTCGCATTTCCGTTTGTACATGCATTATACTACAATACTATAAAATTTCAGAAAGGGATTTTTGAAAGTCGGGGTCGGACGCGAGGGAGCGGCAGGCGAATTCGGCGGCGTAGAGCGACTCGGCGGGAACGGCGGGCAGGAGGACCGGCGTCTTTACGGGCAGAAAGCGCAGGACTTCCCGCCGGTTGACGCCTTTGTTCATCTTATTCAGAACCCAAGTCACGGGGACGCCGCCCGCTTCGGCGGCGCGGACGAGCTCGATCGTTTTCGCCCCGGCGAGAAGCCGCGAGGGGAGGGGGTCTACGACGCAGACGATGCGGTTCATGTCGGCGAGGATGTCTTTGTCGGGGCAGGTGATGTCGCAGAGGACGGGACTCCCCGTGATGTTGTCGATGAGCCGGATCAGGCCGGCGGCGCTCAGGCCGATGTCCTGCTCGCCCGGAACGCGCAGCGCCCAGTTGATCCCGCCGCTGATGTTGAACACCCCGGAAACGGGCTTGCCCGCCGCGGCGAGCCGGTAAAAGGAAAGGAAGGCACGGCCCGCGAAATGGCGGTCGGCGCCGATCTTGTCGTAGGGGCAGCCGTACGCGGCGTGCCCGCCCGCGTCGGCTTCGACATACGCGATGAGCCGCCCCGCTTCCTTCTTGAAAGCGGGAGAAAGGCCGCGGGCCTTTTTCGCGGCCGCCAGATATTCCGCGGCGGCTAACGCTAAGGTCGTCGCGCCCGCGCCGGGGGTCGCGCCGACAAAGCCGATCTTGTGTTTTTCCGGCCCGCGGCCCGCCGTCTGACCCGGCCCGCCGGCAGTCTGTCCCGCCCCGCCGCGGGAAAGTCTGCGTGTGATTCGCTGTGGATGTCCAAGGTACATAGTTCAATCCGATCCGGGCGCCGCAAACGCCCCAGGGAAGCGGCGAGAAATAAAGTGAACATTTGGCTTGTCTTTTTTTCGCCTGACTGCGTTGCAAAGCCTCGCCGTACTACCAGTACGGCTACGTTTTGCGCCTTGTCAGCCAAAAAAAATCCTGCGCCAAATTTGTCCACTTTATTTCTCGCCGCTCCCCAAGCAAAGTCCTATCGGTAATATACTATTATATTACAGTAATGTCAATATGTAGAAATAAAGAATGCCGCTGTAATAGTAACCCTGCCTCATTTCGCAACAATTTTCTTGACACAGCGGTGATAAGGATTATGCTTACCATAAACAATGTTGGAGTGTTGAGGTGAAAATGCGAAAAGGAGTTTTGGGGATCGTTCTTGTTCTTGTAATTGCCGGTGCGGGTGTGTTGAGCGCTTGCTCGGTCACGGACGAGAGCGGGACGAAACCGTTTGAGTCGCTGTCGCGCGAAGATATCGCGGCGCTCGCGGTGTATATAGCGCAATTGGGCGGCAATTGGCGGGCAGAGGACAGTGACCTGATCCATAGCGTTGTCGGTGAGCTCAATCGATTGGTTCTCGAAAAGAAGATTGACCCGCCGCGCGACCTTGTTTCGGAAACGAGATATTCCATCAATCTGCAGTCCGGGGTACATGAAGTTATTTCAGTGTACGGAAACGAACCTTGGATTTTCTACCACCAAACATGGTATGAAATCGCGCCGGAAACGGCCGCGGAGTTGACGCGGCTTGCTGAAATGATCTCAATCAGCGATACATCGGTCAATACAGATATCGAGATGTACGGGGACGCGGAGAATCGCGAGATTTTGGAAAGAACTTTACAGACGCTCGGTACAAAATTTGAGCTACAGAAAATCATGGGAAAGGACGCTGTACTTCCGGAACTATATCAATTTGTTTCAGATCGGGAGATTCAAGAAACATCCGCGGACGCCGCGATAGAGGAAGCCATTGCGTCCATTATCGAACGTGAATCGCTGTATTGGTATTCCTCAAATATGGGTTTCACTGTCAGCGACGAGCACATAACGGCGCAGATGGACGCAGTGCTTTGAGTCGCGAGTGCGCGCAGAAAATATCCGCTGCCGCGGCGGTAGGCCGCTCGCTTATTCGGAGGGGGGTTTGGCGGCGGCGGTTTCGAGGGCTTCCTTGACGCAGTCCGCGTAGATTTGGTTTGC
>JAITNA010000184.1 GCA_031290715.1 Eubacteriales Family XIII. Incertae Sedis bacterium
TCCCCGCTTCCGAGGGGTCAATCCGGTTCGCCAGTTTCAAAAGCGTCGGCCCGAGAAACACCGTGTCCAAAATCTCCCCTTCCAAAGAAACCTTGCTGAAAGGCGTGAACCCCTCGCCCGCAATGTAGTACTCGCCCGCCACTTCCGTGATCTCGTCGATCCGGATCGGCCGGAACCCCATCTTCATATCCGTCGGCGCAAACGGCGATTCCCCGCCGAAAACATAGCGCTTCCCGTAAAGCATATCATATTGCAAAAGCTTGAGATTGTCCAAATAGTCCGGCGCCCCCTCGTTGTCCTGATGGAACACCGTCGTCGTCCCCTCGCGCATCCCGACGCGCCGCTGCACCTCCGCGGCCAATTGATACGCGGCCAAGTCCTTCTCCTCCCGCTCCAACGGAAAATTGGACCAGATCACGTATTCCGTATTGAACGTGCTCCCCGTCGCCGTTTCCTCCGCCGCCATCCCGAGCGCCGGCAAATGATCCCCATACAAAACAAGCACCGTATCCTCGCCGAACTCCGAAAGCTCCTGCGTCAGCCGCCGCACAAAATCATCCATCTCGGCCGCCTGCGCCATATAATACTCATACGCGTTCTTGACCTCCGCAGAAACCCCCGGCGTCGTCACCGTGATCAAAGGGTCGTTCACAAGCCGGCTCTTCGGATACTCGCCATGCCCCTGCACCGAGATACAATAGATGTAGTCGGGGCTTTCCGTCGCCTCCATCGCGCCGAGAATCTCCCCGCGCAGCACATCGTCCTTCGCGTAGTTTTTCGGTGTCTTGGACACATAGTTCATATATTCAAGCGACGTGAAATCATCAAATCCCAAATTCGCAAAGACCTGATTGCGATTGTAAAACGCGCCGCGGTGATTGTGAATCGCGTGCGCAGTATAGCCGATCCCCTTCAAATCATACGCCATCGTTTCACAGGTTTCGTCCATCAAAATCGACTTGTACGGATATTCCCCCGGCCCGAAAAATTGCAAACTCATCCCGCTCATGACCTCGAATTCCGTATTCGCCGTCCCGCCGCCGACCACAGGAACACGCAAATGGCCCGATGAATAATTTTCCTTGAGTTCTTTGAAGAAAGGCGTCGCTGCCCCTGAGTACCGATATTTCGTGAGGTCGTCGGGGTCGATGAAAGACTCCAATTGGAGGAAAACGATGTTGGGCGTCCCCGCGAATCCCATACTCTCCCGTTCCTCTGCGCCAAAGACCGCGTCTACCGCCGCCGCGGTATAGCCAAGCGGTCGGTCGATCCCCTTGTTGAGCCACGTACTGAGGAAACAGTAGGGGACACCGCAGCGCGTATACGCGTCCCAGAGGTTTTCAAAATATTCATCAAGTGCCTTCGTCTTGACGCCGATCTGCAGACAGCCTACCGCCAAGACGACCGCAAGGAGAATGCCGGCCGCCGCGCGTTTCAGCTCCGGCTTCCCGCGCCGCCGCGGCGCGAAGAAAAAGACAAGCACAAACAGCACGCCGATCGCCGCAAGCGCAAGGACCGCCATGCGCAGCTGCATTTCGCTCAAATAGCTCGGCAGGATATCCAATCCCATATCGACGATCTGCAAATCCGCCGTCGTGAACGGCGTCATGCGGTATGTCAAAATGATGCCGTTGACCGTCCCAAGCGCCATCCACACGACGGAAATGACGATGTACACAAAGATTCGCGGCCGGGCCAACCACGCGAAAGAGAGCGTCGCGTAGATCATGAGCCCGTTGCAGACAAAGGCGAAGGGATTTTGCGCAAAAAACGCAAAGCCGCCCAGAAAGCTGTTGTACCCGAAGCCCTCGATGCAGAGCATCAGCAGCGCCGCGATGATCGCCGCCTGGACGGAGCCCCGGCGCAAAAAACGCAGCCGCCCGCATAGCAGCACGTCAAGCCGCGCGCCCAAACGGTCCCTGCGCTTCTCCCGCCATTTTTTCACCTTCCGCTCTTCCGTCATAGCTTCCCGCACATCCCGTTCATCAGCGTTTTTGCAAGTGTGTAATAATCGCGCGCGCCCAGTGTTTCCGCCCTGCGCGCAGGGTCGATTCCGATGGCCTCAAGCGCCGCAAGCAGCGTCCCCTCCGTATATCCCAAACGGCCCAATGAGTTTCGCAGCGTTTTTCTCCGCATTCCAAACCCCGCCTTGACGATTCGGAACATCTCACGGGCAATCTCCGGGTCGTCCGCGAGGTCATTGTACGGCGTGAAGCGAATCACCATGGAATCCACATTCGGTTTCGGCACAAAAACCTCGCGGCTGACGTCGCAAATCCGCTCCGCCGCGCAGTAATACTGCACAAGGACCGAGATCGCGCCGTAGGTCCGGCTTCCCGGCGGGGCGAGCAGCCGTTCCCCGACCTCCTTTTGCACCATGAATACCATCCGCTCCGGCATCCCGGCGCCCCGTCCCTCTATGGCCCGCGCAAGGATCGGCGTCGTGATGGAATAGGGCAGGTTTCCGATGAGCTTGTACCTTTCCGTGAGCGTGCGCGGGTCGAGCAGGAGAAAATCCGCATGGACGATTTCCACATTGTCCAAACCCTCGGCCGCAAGCCGGAGCATAGGGATGATCCGCCGGTCGATCTCGACGGCATAGACAAAGCGCGCCCGCCGCGCAAGCGGCACCGTCAGCGCGCCCGCGCCCGCGCCGATCTCAATAATGTCGTCCGTTTCCGAAACGTCAGCCCCGTCCAATATTTTTTCGATGATATTTCGATCGACCAAAAAATTTTGCCCGAGGGCTTTTGAAAACTGAAATCCGCACGCTTCGCGGAGCTTCGACAGTTCCGTTCTCTTATAGGTTTCTATCATATGGTGTATGGTGTCCGATCCGGCCCGCCGAATCCCGCGGGCGATTGGGCGTCCTATTGTGTATTGTCCGACTGCTCGGCCGGGAAAACATACAGGATTTCTCCGTCTTTCAGCAAATGAAACCGCTCTCTCGCCTGCTGCTCAACATATTCGGGGTCATTCACCATCGTCAGCTCTTTCTCGTATCGCGCCTTTTCAGCCGCTTTTTTTTCATATTGCTGTTCTACCTGCGCCTTTTCCAAGGTGAGCTCGATGTTGCGGAACCCGCCGAATCCGAACAAAAGCACCGCAATCCCAAGGATGGCCGCGACGCCCGCTTTCTTTCCGGGCGACATCTTCGGCCGCGCGAGCTTTTCCCGGCGCTTTTTTTCATGCTTCTGCGCGCGTTCCGCTTTTGCGGCCTCTTCCCGCCTTTCCTTGCGGCGCTTTTGCGCCTCTTCTATTTCAATAATAGAACCCCCGCCGCGCCTGCGCCCCGGAGCTTCGTTTGTTTGCGCTTTATTTTGAGGACGTGCGGCCATACGGGAAATCTTTCCTTGTTTTTGGCAATGCCAACTAAAAAATGCCCATTATTTTGGGTATAATATCACAAAACGCCGCCGCTTACAAGATTCCCCGCTTTCCGCGGACCTTGCACGCCGGGAGCGTGATCGTCACCTTCGTCCCCTTGCCGTATTTGCTCTCCAATACGATGGCACCGCCGTGTTCCTCGACGATTTGCTTTGAAATTGCAAGGCCTAGGCCCGTCCCGCCCATCTTGCGCGAGCGCGCTTTATCCACAATGAAAAAGCGCTCGAACACGCGCGCCTGCGCTTTTTCGGGAATGCCGACGCCGTTATCGGATATTACAATTTGAACACAATTTTCGCCGGGGATCAAATCTACGTCGATCCGGCCCTTTTCGTCCGTGTACTTGATCGCGTTGCTGAGGATGTTCAATACGACCTGCTCCAGACGGTCGCGGTCCATCTCCGCCATGACCGAAAAATCCTCTTCAAACATGCGGTTGAGCGAGAGGGCTTTTGCTTTTGCCGTCATATCCATCTTTTTCATGGCCGTCTTGACAAGGGCCGCAAGATCGTTTTCCGTCATATCCCATTTCTGCCGGCTGTTGTCAATGCGCGTCATCAGCAAAAGATCGCGGACAAGGCGATCCATGCGGTCCGCTTCGGAATCGATGATCTCAAGAAACTCCCGCGTCATCGCCGGATCGTCAAGCCCGCCCTCAAGCAGGGTTTGCGAGTAGGATTTCACCGTCGTCAGCGGCGTTTTGAGCTCATGCGATACGTTGGCGACGAAGTCCGTTTGCATATCCTCCGCTTTGTAGCTTTCCGTCACATCGCTGATCACGACGACGACGCCCAGATCCTCCTCGCCCTCCCCGAGCGGAGCAAAGCGAATGCGATAGATCGCCCCCGCATAGCTGACGCTGTCCTCCTTGACGCCGCCCTTCGCGGCGGCCAAGATTTCTTCCCGCTGCATTTTTTCGCTGAATCCGGAAACCACCTCGTCATACCGCGCGGTCCGAAGATCGGCGTCCGTAATGCCCAGAATGGTTTTCGCGGTTTCGTTGATGAGGACAAAACTGCCGTCCTCCGTCAGAATGACGACCCCGTCCTTGATCTGCTTGACAGCCGCTTCGTAACGATATAAAAAATAAGACGCGTTTCGCATCGCCGCCGTATTCGCCTCCACCAGCGCCGCCTCGTCCTTCACAATCCGGCGAAACAGCGGAATCCCGGCAATCAGGGCCGCGGCGCACACAATGCACACGATGGCGGCAAAGTTCATATCCGCAAAAATCCCGTGCAGCGCCGCCGCCGCCGCAAGCGCGGCAAAAAGCAGCGCGAAAGCAACGGCCCGCGCCGACTTGATGCCCGAAAGGTCCTCTTTTCTGTACATCGGGATGGCCTTTCGCCCGCCGGCGCTACAGCCGATGGAAATAGTAGCCCACGCCCCGTTTCGTCAGGATATATCTCGGATCACTGGAATCGTCCTCGAGCTTCTCGCGGAGCCGGCGCACGGTGACGTCCACCGTCCGGATATCCCCGTAGTATTCATATCCCCAAACGTCCTCCAAAAGCTGCTCGCGCGAATAGACCTTGTCCTCCCGCTCCGCCAAATATTTCAGAAGCTCGAACTCCCGAAGCGTCAATTCGAGCGGCGTTCCGTTCTTCCGCGCTTCATAGCGGTTCGTGTCGATTGTGATATTCCCGAAATCCCTGACATTGGCCGGGTCCGCCCCCACCACGTCCGTCATTCCCGTCCGGCGGATGTTCGCCTTGACGCGCGCGATGAGCTCCCTGAGCCCGAAAGGCTTTGTAATATAATCGTCCGCGCCAAGCTCAAGCCCAAGCACCTTGTCCACCTCTTCCTCTTTTGCCGTGAGGATAATAATGGGGACATTGCTCTTTTCGCGAATCTTTTTGCAGATTTCAAATCCGTCTATGGTCGGGAGCATGACATCGAGCAGCACGAGGTCCGGATCGCTTTTCAACGCCATTTCAAGCCCTTCGCCGCCGTCGTATGCCGTCAGCGTTTCGAAGCCTTCCTTGGTGAGATTGAATTTCACGATGTCGGAGATCGGCTTTTCATCTTCTATGATGAGCACCTTTTTCGCATCCATGGGGAAAACTCCTTTCGCTGTCGCCTGAATGTTACCTACTTATTTATTATATTTTACATGATTTATTTAATATAGTCCAAGGGGTTTTGCGCTATGCCGAATTTGTACAGGCTGAAATGCAAATGCGGCCCTGTGCTGTTGCCGGTATTGCCCGACGCCGCGATATGCTGGCCTTGTGTGACCATATCGCCCTCGCTGACAAGATACTCGCTCAAATGCCCGTATAGCGTCACAATCCCCGCGCCGTGGTCGATCTTGATGGTCTTTCCGTACCCGCCCGAATATCCCGCAAAGATCACGCGGCCGCCGTCGGACGCATAGACGTTCGTCCCGACAGACGTCCCAAAGTCGGTGCCGTCGTGCAGACGCCCCCATCGCTGTCCGAAACCGGAGGTAATTTCGGCATAGATGGGATAGACATAGGTACCGGTGCCGATCCTCGGCGGGACGGGCTTCGTGCCCCGGCGCACCGTCTGCGGGGAAGAGGGCTCTATGACCGTGACTGCATGCTCGATACGCTCGGTTTCCGCGCCGTTGATACGGACGATTTCGCCGACCACATCTTTCTTTCCGAGCACACCGGGAACGACAATCTCCTCTTCGCCCTCGTACATGGCATCGGTATCCTGATAGACGACCTCAAACGCGATATCCGCTTCATACGCCGCGTTTTCGGTCGTGCGCACATGCAAAAGGCTCGTTTTTTCCTGGATCTGAAGCGTATTTCCGGCTTGGATGGCCAAGGGGTCCAGATCCGGATTCCATTGCTCTAAGTTGTCCTCCGTCACGCCGTTCGCCAAGGAGATGTCATAGACCGTATCGCCGTCCCGGACCGTATAGGTCTTTGCGTTCACCGTGCCCGCCAAAACCCGATCGTACAGAATGTCGCTCTTTTCAATGAAAGTTTTCGCGATCTGAATCTCGCGGATTTGCACCGCTTCGACAAAGGCGACTGTATTGTAGGCCGATTGATCCCCGGCTCCGAGGAAAAACGCGGTCACGCGCTTCAGCAGCGCGTCCGCTTCCGCTTCGCTTGTCACGACGCCCAGACGTTTCCCGTCGATGGCAATCTCGTAAGCCTTGATCTCGATATCCTGCTGCGCCGAGATATTGCTGATCACATCCTCTTCCGTATCGGTTTTCTTGGGCGTCCCAAGCGGGAGCGTGACCTTGCTGACCACGATATCCTTCTGCTTGTCGATCACAATCTCAACATCAACGCCATCCTCCTGAACGGTCGTTTCCTTAAGCTTCTCCACGGCGACATCGACCATTCCGGACCTTTCAACCACGCCCAATACACGGCCGTGATAGCTGTATTCAAAGGCCGTGCGGCTATCCGCGACGATCGCCATCGCGACCAAAAGGCAGCCGGCGATCGCGACGCCCGTGAAGATCTCCCGGCGCCGCTTGCGCAGCCAAAGCCGCCCGAGGACCCCGAGCCAAACGGCCGCCAGAGCCAACGCGCCCGCGCCGCGCGCCGCCATGCCGCCGCCCGCGGAAACCGCGTTTGCAAGCGTCCTTTTGCCCGCGGAAAGCATCGCATCCATGAGCCTGACGACCAAATAGGGGCCGAGCTTCAGCCCCCTGTCACACAGAAAGGCGGCGCGGACCATCGTCCGGATCCACGCAAACGATATCCTCGCGCGTTCATCCTGCAATCGCCATAAAGCAAGAAGTGAAATGATTCTAATCCAAGATGTTACAGAAATATTACCCATGGCGAGAGTCTATCAGACTTCGCGCCGCGAATACAACGCTTTTGAATAGTTTTCACAAAGGTTTCACCGCGCCACCACAATGCCCGTGTGTCAGGGGACGCTTCAGGGGACGCATCACTCGACACACCGCGGAGGGCTATGATCAGCTTGTTTCTTATCTGAAAAGCCGGGGACAGAAGCGGGGACATTTGGTCAGCTTCGCGGACAATAGAAAGTCGCCGCGGGAAGGGCGCACTTTTCCGCACGAAAGCTGCGAAATCACAGAAGCCGTCGCCGCTTACCGCGACAAGGAGTAATGCCATGCGCAGAGCAGTGAAACATCTTGGGCAAATTTTCACAGATAATGTTTTTGCAGATACTCACGAAGAAGCGGCATTGAAAACTGCACTTTACCGCGGCCGTATTCTTCTATAACCCCCTGTCGGATCAAGCGCAAACGATACTGGCTTGCCGTCGCCGCAGTCACATTCATCCGGTTTGCGATACTGCTCATTCTGCTTTCATCCGCATCCGGAAGCATGGCGATCAAAAACAACAGGTCTTTTTCGGAAAGATCTTTCACCGTGGTATCAAGTATCATCCGATCCATGTACTCTCCGGCGCTATCGATTCCTGAAACAGCGTCGTTATATTTGATATTCTTTTTATCAGGTGATTGGCGCCACATATGATATCCGACCAATTGGATGAGAAAGGGGAATCCCCGCGAATAATTCGCGGCTGTTTCGAGTGCGTCGTCGTCGATCGTCCGACCGGTAGCCATGATGGTTTTTTTTAAGGCGCTCGTTACGTCCGAAATGGGGATCGCGTTTAGTTGATGTTGAAACGCGCGCCTGACGAAGGATATATTTTTATCTTGAAACATCTGCAGTGTCTTGCCCGGCAGACCCGCCATCAGGAGCGCCACCTCCCGTTTTTCGGTAACAAAATGCTGAAAGTCCCTGACCAATGAAATCAATTCGTCATGCCTCACATCAATTTCATCAACAGTGATCAGCAGCCCTATCCGATATTCCGCGAGAAGTTCCATTATTTCTGCCATCCGGAAGCGCCAAGAAGGCGTCTTTTCGGTTTTCGCTTCTATGCTGAAACCGATGCCAAAAGCGTGCATTTCCTTTAAGCGCGTTTTCGCTTTGGCGGGCAAAAACTCCTTCCCGTTTTTCTGTGTTTGCTCTAAGATACTGTCAAGCATACCCTCCGAGGCCGTCACGCGCGCGGAAATCCAATTGGCTTTGCCCGCTTCATTCGCTATCTTTGTAAGCAGCACAGTCTTGCCGCTGCCGCGCGGGCCGATCAAAATTGTCGCGCGGTTTGGATCCCCCGGTCCATTTTCAAGCCCCCTTAGGATGTCCTCGATAATCTGCTCCCGTCCCGCGAGAAAGAGCGGCTCACTGCCGAATGCCGGGGTGAAAGGGTTTTGTAATACCATGCAAACGCCTCCTTATAAGCCTCGTGCGGGCAAACAAGTTTTAACAAGAACAAACAAGTTTTAGCAAGAGCAAACAACTTTTAGTAATTATATCATACTGCTGCTCTTGAATGCAATTTTAACCGCTTTTTAACCGCGTTGCGCTGGAATCCCGTTCGCCGATGTGGTATGATGGGGCTCGGAAAGTTTTTCGGAATAGTTGAATCCATCAAAAGGCAGGGGAATGACGACAAAGGCGTGTGAAATACGTATCTGCAGCAAAACAGGCGGCACCGGCTCCGGCGACCCGGGCGAACAGCCGGTGCGCCGACTGTCCCTCGGGATTGATGTCGGGTCTACGACGGTGAAAGTCGTCGTGATGGACGGCCGGGAAATGCTTTTCTCCCGTTATGAGCGGCACCGGGCGGAGCAGTCGGAAATCGTCGGGCGCTTGCTTGCGGAAGCGGCCGGCATGTTTTCGGGCGCCGTGTTTCGGGCGGCGGTCTGCGGGTCGGGCGGCAGGCCCATTGCGGACGCGATCGGGGCGCACTAT
>JAITNA010000044.1 GCA_031290715.1 Eubacteriales Family XIII. Incertae Sedis bacterium
AAACGAGTCGCAGAGGATGTTCGCAAGGCCGATGTTCGATACGGTCATGCTGTTCTGGCAGCGGTTCTCAAGCAGCCAGTCGCGAAAAGCATAGAGATCGGCATTCAGCGCAGAGAAAGTTCTAACGGAATAGGATGTGATGTTGTTCTTGTCCGTCGTGGCAATGGTGGCGACAATCGTCCGCTTGTGCACATCAACGCCGCAACAGATTGGATGGATGATTTTCAATGAATCACCTCCTTCTGAAAAGATAGGAACAGCAGCGTTGACTGCCACCCAAGCAAAACATTTGACTTGTTTTCACAAACAAGTGTGCGGGCTCTATGTCCCACTAATTTGTGCTTGTACAGGCGGCGGCACATATAAAAATGCGGAGTCATGTGGTTGGCATGCTGCCACTCACCTCCCCGTGCTCTGTAGTGTACTGCTGCTCCAATAAAAAGATACCACAAAAAGCGGGGCGTGACAGCCTGCTTTAATAACGAATTTGTGCCGCCGCTTGGCGGCGGAATGGAGGGAAATATGATAACGAGGCTTAGAGGCAGTACAATGCTGAAGGTTGTTGGCATTATCACGATTGTGTTTGCTGCGATCTCGATTTTGGGCGGGTTTGGTATGATAGGAATCGGGTCATTGATGGCTTCGATGATTCCGGGCTTGGATGCTGCTGTGAAACAGGTATTTTCGATCCTCGGGATTGTGATTCTTATCGTCGGCGCGGTCGATCTCATTTTCGGGATTTTCGGGATCCGGTACAGGAATCGCGCGGAAAAAGCGCAATTGCTGATCATCTTCGGCGTTGTACAGATCATTATTACAGTGGCAAGCATGGTATACAGCAATATGATGAATGAATCAATGATGGGGGTACTTTCGCAACTTCAAAACCTCTACGGCGCGGCCGGGATGGGATATTCGAGTACTTTGTCTGCAGGGGGTTTTTCATGGACAAGCGGGATCAGCTTTATCCTCCCCGTGCTGTATATCATCGGCGCGATATTGAACAAAAGGCCGCCCATCGTCGTGCAGCAATACCCGCCGCTGTACGGACGGCAGCCAAACGGGCAGCCCTATGGGCAATCGCCGAATACGCCGCCCTATGGACAGCAGGCGCCATACGGCGGGCAGGCAAATGGGCCGCAGCCGCCGTACGGACAGCAGCCATATAACGGACAGCAAGCAAACGGCGGGCCGTCGCCCTATAGCGGGCCGCAGCCAAACGGGCAGCCGCAGCAGCCGGGCGGAAAACCTCCGGAAACGCCGTAGCCCATCATGCGTGCGGAGCAGCGAACTTTGAAAATGAGGGACGTCACTTCAGATACGGCGGAAACTGTGATGGCTGTGCTGCGGGAGATCGTCGGCGGCGCGCAGTTTGCGGAAGCGGATGTTTCAATGGCTCGGTATACGACGTTTCGCTGCGGCGGCAGGGCGAAGATTTTCGCGCGGCCGCAGGCGGAAGAAGCGCTCCTTGCCTGTATTCGCGCACTATCGGAAGCAGATTTCCCGTATTTTTTGCTCGGGAACGGGTCCAATGTGATTGTGCGGGACGGCGGTTTTGACGGCGCAGTGTTGTCAACGGTTTCCGCGCTCGGCGGATTTGACAAGGACGATTCGCGCGGCCGTGTGCGCATCGGCGCCGGCGAGATACTGGGGACCGCGGCAAAGTCCGCCGCGGACGCGGGGCTCAGCGGATTTGAATTCGGCGGCGGCATCCCCGGGACGGTGGGGGGCGCGGTGTACATGAACGCCGGGGCGTATGGCGATGATATTTCCGGGATACTGAGGGAAGTGCGCGCCTGGCATGTGCTTGACGATAAATGTTATACGTTAACCAATGCGGATTGCGATTTCGGATATCGGAACAGCCTTTTTCAGCGGGAGCCCTTTGTGATTTTGGACGCGGATTTTGAATTATCGCGGAGCGAACCTTCCTCTGTGCGCGGCCGCATGAATGAATTGGCAAAAAAAAGGGCCGAAAAGCAGCCATTGTCCGAGCCCTCGGCCGGCAGTTATTTCAAACGTCCCGAGGGCGGTTACGCCGGGCAGTTAATCGAGGAGGCGGGGCTCAAGGGCTTTGCGGTCGGTGGCGCGATGGTTTCCGCGAAACACGCCGGCTTCCTTGTGAACCGCGGGGGCGCGAAAACGTCGGATGTACTGGCGGTGGCGGCTCATGTTCGGGATACAGTTTTCAAGAAAACCGGTATACTATTGGAAACGGAACCGATTGTGATCGGTATCGACTGAAAATCGACAGAAAGGGGTTGCGATGTCGTTAGATCAGCCAAAGGACAGTTCCACCATTGAATATATGGTCAATGGGCGAAAGTATGCGCTGCTCAGCGATTTGCATACGCATACGGTCTATTCGCACGGATCCGGGTCGGTTCTTGATAATGTCTTGTCGGCGCGTTCCCAAGGGATCATGAAGATCGGCATCGCGGATCACGGCCCCGGACATCTGGGCTTTGGCGTGCCGCGCAAAAAGCTTGTGGAGCAAAAGACTGAGATTTTGCGGCTGCGCAAACTGTATCCGGATATGGAAATATACTTTTCCGTCGAGGCAGACATTCTCGGAGGCGGCGGCTTGGATATAAAGCCATCCGAATTTGATTATTTTGATTATATCTGCGCGGGTTGGCATTATGGGGCGGTGAACGGCCTTACGCCGGCGGGCATCGCGGAAACAATCCGGAACGCCGCGCGGAGTTCGATTGACAAGGCTACCAAAGGGCAGATTCGCGCGAACACGCGGATGCTTGTGAAAGCGCTTGAAAACAATCCGATTAAAATCCTGACACATCCCGGCGACAAGGCGCCCGCCGACTTGCTCGAAGTCGCGGCGGTCTGCGCCAAAACAGACACGCTTGTGGAGATCAATACCTTGCATATGTCGCTGACCGCGGAGGATATCAAGATGATGATGCTTGCGGATATCCGCTTTGTCGTGTCCAGCGATGCCCATTCTCCGGACCGCGTCGGGGATTTCATCGCCGCGGTCAACCTGCTGATTGACGCGAAGGTTGACATGGACCGCGTCGTCAACATCAAGGTACTGTGACCATGCAGGTCGTGATTATTTCAGGGCTGTCGGGCGCGGGGAAAAGCCTTGCGATCGATTGCTTTGAGGATATGGGGTATTACTGCATCGACAATCTGCCCCCGGTTTTGATCAAGGATTTCATCGCGCTCATTCGCGGCGACAAGCACAAAATCGACAAGATCGCCCTTGTCATCGACATTCGCGGCGGGGATTTTCTCGACGATTTTGTAAAGTATATGAAATTGCTCGACCGGCGCAGCATCGACCACAAACTGATTTTTTTGGAAACCGCGAAAACCGTGCTGTTGCGGCGTTTTGCGGAAACGCGCCGTGCGCATCCGCTTGCGGCCGGCAAGACCACGGAGGAGGCGATCGACGAGGAAACGGCGCGGCTCGCGCCCATCCGGGAGATGGCGGATCTGATCGTGGATACCGGCGTTATGAAAAGCGCGGAGCTGGCGGCGGTACTTCGCGATTATGCCTTTGGCGACGGGCGGGAAAAGCCGTTCCGCGTGGTGGTGCAGTCGTTCGGATACAAGTACGGCATGCCGGCCGAGGCCGATTTCATCTTCGATATGCGCTTCATCCCCAATCCCTTTTACGTGGAGGAATTGCGGGAGTTGACGGGGCGGGATGAGTCTGTACGAACCTATGTGATGGGCTTTGCGGAAAGCGTTTTTTTCGCCGGCGAGATCATCATGCTCATCGAACGGCTGAAGCCGTCTTTCATCAAGGAGGGCAAGCCGGGCCTGAACATCGCGTTTGGCTGTACGGGCGGGCAGCACAGGTCTGTGGCGATGGCGGACGAAGTGGCAAAGCGCCTGCGCACGGCCGGGGAGAATGTCGTGCTGCGCCACAGAGAGATATCGTTTCAACCATGATGATGTCATTTTCGTCGGAAGTGAAGAACGAGATCGCGCATGGGATGCCGGAAAAAGAGTGCTGCCGGATCGCGGAGGCCGCCGGCTTTGTGCGCACGGCGGGCGCGTTGAAACCGGCAGGGCGCGGAGAGGTCGGCCTTTCCGCCGTATCGGGCAATCCGGCTGTGGCAAGGCATGTCAAATCATTATTGGCGGAGCTATCGGTGGAACCGGGGATTTCCGTATCGGTCGCGAATACGGGCGGAAGGATTTCCTCGAAGCGCTACATCATCGAGATGCCCGCTGCGGAAACCACGTTTCGTTTGCTGTCGGCGCTCGGAATCATCGAACGCAAGGACGGATTATTATCCATCACGGTGGGAATCCCGCAGTCCGCGGCCTACGGCAAGTGTTGCCGCAAAAGCTATCTGCGCGGGATGTTTCTCGGTTCGGGCTCTGTGGCGGACCCCGAGCGCAGCTATCATTTCGAGATTCTGGCGGGCGGCGCGGCGCTGGCTGCGGATACGCGGCGGCTCATGAACAGTTTTTCCGGGATTCACGCGGGCGTTTCGCAGCGCAGGGACAAGTCGGTGGTCTATCTGAAATCGGCGGAACAAATCAAGGATATGCTCGGCATCCTCGGGGCGCACGCCCATTTGCTTGCTTTTGAGGATGTGCGCATGATCCACGAGATGAAAGGGGCCGCCAACCGGATCAGCAACTGCGATAATGCCAATGTGGATCGTTCGATCCGCGCGTCGAACACGCAGATGAAGATGATCGCCCGAATTGAGCGTTCGGCGGGCGGGCTTGCCGCGCTGCCGCAAAAGCTTCGGGAAGCGGCCTGTCTGCGCCGGGACAATCCGGAAGCCAGTCTGACGGAGCTCGGCGCGCTCATGAACCCGCCTGTCGGGAAAGCGGCGGCGGCGGCCCGCTTCGCGCGCCTTGAGAAGGCGGGGAAATTGTGAGGGATCGGAGGAATCGGAGGAGGGTTGTATGGCTGTTGAGAAGATGAAACTGATTGCCGAGATTGAGAAAAGCGCGCCGCTTGCGTTGGCGGAGCCTTGGGACAACAGCGGGTGGCAGATCGATATGGGTCGGGGCGAGATATCGAAAGTACTCGCGGCATTGGAAATTTCGGACGCCGTGATCGAAGAGGCGGCTTTGCAGGGCGCTTCGCTCATTCTCACGCATCACCCGCTGCTGTTCGCGCCGCTGCGGCAAATTTCGGCGCATACCATCGCGGGAGGATATCTGACAAAGCTGATCCGCGCCGATGTTTCCGTATATTCGGCGCATACGACCTTTGACGCGGCGCCGGGCGGCATGAATGACTTGCTCGCGGAGATGATTGGTCTGACGAACATCAAACCTTTTCTTTCCGGGGAGGGCTCGGACGGCGCCGTGATTGACCTCGGAAATGGGATGGACGGCGGGCTGACGCACGCGATCGCGCGCTGCGGCGAATTTTCCGCGCCGCGGACTTTTCGCGAAATCCTCCAGTGTGTTGAACAACAGATCGGCATGGAGAGCCGGCTGAAAACCGTAGGCGATCCGGAGCGTCTTGTCAAAAATGGCATCGTCTGCGGCGGGGGCGGCGGCGATTTGACCGAGGCCGCGATGCGGGCCGGCTATGACTTTTATCTGACGAGCGACATCAAGCACCATCAGGCCGCATGGGCCCGTGAATCCGGCCTGTGCCTGATCGACGGCGGCCATTTCGGTACGGAGCGGCATTTTGTGCCGGTGATGGCCGCGCGGCTGCGCGAAGCGTTTGGCGGCGCGCTGAGCGTGATCGAAACGGGTGTTGATTTGGATCCTTGGCGGTGGGATGAATTATAGATGCAACATCGATATCGGCGAAACAAATCGGCAGACCGAGCTTCGTGTGAAAGAAGGTTGCATCAAAAATGTGTGATTCATATTGTTTGTTTCACTAACGATGGAGTTTTATACGATTTGTCGGACGGTGTGCTTGGATTCGCAGGTGTTGTTTGATTTCTTTTGGAGTTTGCATGCGTATCCAAGATGCGATATCGTTGAGTACCTGTTTGTCCACCTTTCCGGATCTTTTGTATTCTTTCTTGTACTGATCGATATCCGCGCCTGAAGCGGGCATGAAATAGTGATTGAGACCGGGATATAGTTGAAAGGTTACATCCTTTCGACTATCCAGTATCTTTCTATACTCATCAAAATCGTGTTCGATTGTGATTTGAAAATCCAACTCTCCCTGCAAAATCAATACAGGAATGTTGGCTTTCTGTATCATTTTTGCAACAGGAAACCTTCCCATTTCTTTATAGTAATACGCGGAGAACGGTTTGATGATATCAATGCGCATAGCATCATCATCGGAAAGGTTCATGACGGCATCAGTATTTTTTTTGATCTTCCGCGCTTGATACTTAGCAATCCAATGAAGTGGCCCTTTCAACAATTGGACAGCTTCTTGGGTTTGGTCGATAAGCGCTGTTTCTGCCCGTCTGGGAGTGCCGGCTAAGATTGCAAGTCCAGTGAAGTTGCCGCCCTCTAAATGGATGCGAAACGCAAGACTGCCGCCAAGATCATGCCCTATCATAAAAACGCGTTTTGGATCAATCCTCGAATCTTGTTTGATGTACTGGGCGGCGGCTACTGCATCGAATATTATCTCTTCACGTACCGTGAGTTCAAGCGCATTTAGTAGTACACTTGTATACATATAAGATCGTTTGGGATAGCGGATTGTTGCTATACCTCGTTCGGCAAGTCCTTCCGCGATATCCTTTGTCGGTTTGTTTGGGCCAAATGAACCATCTATGTCGAGAATACCCGCTCCCTGTACAATCACTGCAGCAGGCACAGCATTTTCCGCATCAATATTGTCAGGAAGAGTCAACAACCCATTTAGCGGGAATTCCGAATTGGCGCCGATGAGTACTTGTTCTTCTGTCATTTTTTTACCTTGTTACTGTACCAAATTTAAAATACATGACGCAACACCTCCATAAACCACCTACAATAGCTCACCAATTTTTTTCTCACTCACATTTTGTTCATAATTTATAATGCGTTGTACCTTTGACATGGATCTGGAGCATGGATCGAAAGTTAGACTCAACCAGATTTTCAACACCGACTCGGCGACTTTTGAACCAATTGTGAACGCGCCAAAGCACGCAATATTTGTATTGTTGCTCAATTGTGCGCGCTCCGCTGAATATGTATCAGTGATGAGCGCAGCATAGGCTCCTTTTACTTTATTCGCGGCGATACTCATACCAATACCAGTGCCGCAAATGAGCACGCCACGATCGAAATTGCCGGATGCGACAGCTTCCGCAACGCGAATAGCTGTATTCGCATAAATCGGATCATCGGATCCGAAATCAGCCGCCTCATGACCTACTTCTACGCAAAGATTCATCAGTACATTTTTTAGTTCTATCGCATTCGGATCGCATCCAATAGCAATTTTCATGAATCTATCTCCGTAATTCCGCGCGCGAATGCTGTCAAAATCAGATAACAAGATGTCGCTCCGGCATCGAGTACACCACGAGAACGCTCCCCTATGCGGCTCGAACGCCCATAGTTTGCGATCATATTTTCCGTGGATTCCATACCAAGTTCCGCGGACCTGCGCATTGCTTCTAAAGCATTTGGAAAACTCTCGCCGGCATCAACCGCCGCTTTCAATGCTTGAACAGCCGGCTCAAGTGTATCCATGAGCGTCTTGTCTCCAACACGGGCTTCGATGATCTCATGCAAACCGTCACGTGACGCTTCGAGCATTTTTGCAAACACTTCCGTTGTTATTTCTTCTTCCGGGGTGCCTTTGTTTGCCATATCAATGAAAAACGTTCCATAGATTGGACCCATCGAACCGCCAATCTCGCTTAAGAGGATCATGCCGAGTTCATAAAGACTGTCCGTGAAAGAGAGATCCGTGTCCGAAAATCGGTCGAGAAAAAGAGAA
>JAITNA010000029.1 GCA_031290715.1 Eubacteriales Family XIII. Incertae Sedis bacterium
TACCGGACGGGCGGCTCGTCCATAATGCCCGTGTCGATACCCTTCATCCAGTAGTCGTACCAGCGGAGCAGTTCGTCGTGGTCATGCTTCCAAGGCCGCGTCCCCATGTCCGTGTAGAAACGGAGTTTTTTCGGCAGATCCTTCGGCAGGCGGTTCCACACATTGATTTGCGGCTCCGAAAAAAAACTAAAGAACGGCCCGCCGACATAGACCGGCACCTTGATATTATTGATTTTTTCAATCACGGAGCGCTTTCTGTAATACGGCCCGTCGAGCGGATTGAGCATGAAATCAAAAAGCACCGGATTCTTCGTCGGGTATTTCAAAAGATGATAGAGATAAGGATAGGCGCGCAGATCCGGATCCTCCATCGCCTTTTGCACCATGGCCGCAAGCTCCTCGGGCGGGGTTTCGACCTGCATGGCCGGCCGGACACGATCCGTGACCGCGTAGCCGCAGCGCGCGGGATAGGTCCCCGTGTACAGGCCGTAGAGGAAGATATTGAACACGCCGCCTTCGTACTGGCCGTGCTTGTAGAGATCGTCGCCGTAAATCTCCCACGGCGCAATGCACTTCAAATGGGGCGGGGCCGCCGCGGCAAGCTGAAGCTGCGCGTTAGCGAAATAACAAATGCCCGCGCCGCCGACGCCGCCGTCACACCATGGCTGTGCCGCAAGCCATTCACAGATGTCGTATCCATCCTCGCCGCACTCGTGTGAATTCATCATGCCGTCATGATAACCTTCGCTGTCGCCAAGTCCGCGAAAATCCGCAATCGTGTAGCAATACCCCCGTTTCGCGTAATAATAGGGGTCGCCCGACTCGACGGAAGCTTCAAAGATGGACTTGCCGAAAGGCTGGGGCGGGGACTCGAAGACCTGTGCATCCTTGCCGTAGGGAGATTGGGCGAGCAAGGCGGGGTATTTGCCCTCCGCGTCCGGACGATACACATCGACGGCCAATTTCACCCCGTCACGCGCGGGGATCATATAGGTTTCTTTCACGACATTATACTTTGGTTCTGATGCATTACTCATGGTGCAAGGCGCCTCCTCTCAAACCGGTTGCAAAAAAAAACAAACATGACGGAGGCCCCGCGCGAAAACCGCGAAAACCTCTCAATATAAGCAGGATATTCCAACTCGCCGGGCGGCGCAAACATAAATATTCGATGGCGCTATCGAATAATATGATTACACTACAAAAAATATTACAAAAATCGGCGCCGCGGCGTTACGGGGAAAGGCGGATGGGATTCAGGGCCAGATACGCGCCGAGCTCTTTCAGAAATTGAAAAGCCGGCGTGTTCTCGGATTTTTTGTTCCACGCGATGCCGACATCATGGAAGGCATCCGTTTCCGCGAACGGAATCCGCACGATGTCGGGAAAATCGTAAACCTTCAGGAATTGCAGCGTCTGCATCGCAAGGCCCATACTGACGCGCGCCATCATGATCGTGGTCGTGCGGTCGTTCGTGGTCGCGTTCACAAGCGGCGTAACGCCGTGCGCGAGGCAGAATTTTTGCACCATGTCGAAAAAGCCGGGATTGGTTTCGCTCGACATGAGAATGATGGTTTCATCCCGAATCATCTCGACGGTCACGACCTTCTCCCGGGCAAGCCTGTGCCCCTTGGGGACCGCCAGAAAAAACGGGTCCTCGTACAGGTGCAGCCATTCGATGTCGTCATGCTTGACGAGGGATTCGCGCCGGCCGAACCCGAAATCGATCTCATTTTCATGAATCCTCCGGGACACGGCGATCGAATTGTGGGCATCGAAATGAAGCGCCACGCCCGGGTGCGTTTCATGAAATTGTTTCAAGAATGGAATAATGGGCTCCGCCATCTGCTCCGCGACATAGCTGAAGTGCAGATCGCCGTTCTCCCCCGCGGTAATTTTCTCAATCTTTTCCTTGGCGCTTTGCGCGATCGCAATCATCTTGCCGGCCTCCGAGAAAAAAACCTCGCCGGCCGGCGTCAGAACGGCCCCCGCCATCGTGCGCGAAAACAACTTCGCGCCGAGCTCCTTTTCGAGTTCAGCCATATCATGGCTGACAGCGGACTGCGCGATGTGCAGATGGTTTGCGGCTTTCGTAAAACTCTTGTACTGCGCCGCCGTCACAAAAACATTCAGCTTATGTAAATCCATACCACCATCATATACACAATCCCCCGCCCGCGCAAGGATTACGCGTCCAAAAAAGCTTGAATGAATAAAATGGCTATCTGAACATCTCAGAATATGCTATGGTGAGTATTTCAAGGAAAATCAACAATGATGAACATGATTGAAGTCAACAAGAGATTCGGAACAGAAGAGTAATGTCGCCAATATCTGTTCGAGCAGCGTTGGGCAAATGGGTTTGAGTGTCCGAAGTGCGGACACGCGGAGCACTTCAACATCAAGATACGCCATACCATGGACACCCAGGAAGACGGTTACAAGATGGAGGGCATCGTCGAGATGGACGAGACTTTTTTGGCTCCCCCACGGCAAGGCGGTAAACGCGGACGGGGAACGGACAAGACCGTCGTTCTGGTTTCTGCGCGCCGCTTGCTGCGAGACGGAGGAATTTATGTTGGATAAAAAAAGCGGCTTTAACCTCCGCAACAAAATACGCGAATGCTGTAACGAAGGAAATTTCACCGTCGGGATACTGGGTTAAAGCAAGTTTCACCTCGCCCGCTCCCGCATATGCACTCCCATCCAAGGAGAATACAGGCGTCCCTTTTGTAGCCGCAGTCGGGAAAATAACAGATAAGGCGGGTCCTCCAACCTTGACCTCGCCAACCTTTGCCTTGGGGGTTCCCCCGCAGCCGATTGTGATGAATACTGACAAAGCGATCAGCATTCCCGTCAAAAAAAAGTAACTTTTTTTCATCATTCACTCCTTGCATGAATCATATCACATACATTGTATAAAA
>JAITNA010000041.1 GCA_031290715.1 Eubacteriales Family XIII. Incertae Sedis bacterium
CACTGGATTCCCGCATTGCAGTTACTTTCATGAAATCAGAGATTTCAGAAAGTGTTGTATAAGGTCTTCTTGCAAATTCCTTGCGGAATTTGAGAAGCACCATTATCGCGGGAATGACAAGGTTTTTGCCGCATGACTGAATAGACACCTGTCTGCAAATAACCAAAAAATCGTAAAAATCGCAGAAAAATTATCGGCGCGCTGTGGTAGAATATGACCAAGCGCGTTTCAATTTGGGGCGGCGTTTGTTGGCGTCCGCTTCCGTGATCATAAAGGTATATTGCTTTGAAAAAAGTTTTGATGGGAAATGAAGCGATCGCGTTCGGGGCGATTCGCGCGGGGGCGGCGGTTTGTACCGGCTATCCGGGTACGCCGTCCACGGAGATTCTTGAAACGATCGCGAAAGAACGGCCGAAAGGCGTCTATTGCGAGTGGTCCGTGAATGAAAAATCGGCGCTTGAAATCGCGGCGGGCGCGGCGATGGCCGGGGCGCGGGCTTTGGTTACAATGAAACAGGTCGGGCTCAATGTGGCCGCCGACCCCTTGATGAGCCTTAATTATGTCGGCGTGAAAGGCGGCTTGGTTGTGGTGGTCTGCGACGATCCGGGTCCCATTTCGTCCCAGACGGAGCAGGATACAAGGCATTTTGGGCGCTTCGGCAAGTTTTCGGTGTTTGATCCCGTTTCGCCGGAAGAGGCCTATGAAATGACCGCCGACGCCTTTTCCTTGTCGGAGCAGATCGGACGCCCCGTGATCCTGCGGTCGACGACGCGCGTCTGCCACAGCTACGCGACGGTGGAGCTGCGGCCCAATCTGCCGCGTTCCAAGCCCGAAGGATTTACAAAAGACGGCGGGCGATGGGTCATCTTCCCGAAACTTTCCTACGAGAATCATCTGCAAATCGAAAATACAATGGATATGATGTCCCGCATTCTCTCCTCCTATCCGGGCAACCGGCTGAGTGGGCAGGGCAGCCGGGGCGTCGCGGCCGGGGGCGTCAGCTATCTCTATGTCAAAGAGGCGATAGAGGGATTGGGCGAAGAAGCCCCTCAGGTCAAGCTGCTGAAGATCGGAACCTATCCTTTCCCCGCAAATCTTGCGGTTGATTTTCTTTCCGGATTGGACGAGGTCCTTGTCTGTGAGGAGCTCGACCCGCATATCGAGGATGAGCTGATTCGCCTTTGCGGCCGGTACGGAATCCCCGCCGTTATTCGCGGGAAACACAGCGGGGATATGCCGCGCGCGGGTGAAAACAGTACGGATGCGATCGAAAAGGCGCTGCGCTCTTTTCTTGGAATGGAAGAGGCCCCGGCCGCGATAGAAAGTGCCGCCGCCGTGCCGCCGCTTCCCGTCAGACCGCCGGTGCTCTGCGCGGGCTGCCCCCATCGGGCGTCGTTCTTCGCGGTCAAAGAAGCGACGAGGGATGTGCGCGCCGTCTATTCCGGGGATATCGGCTGCTATACGCTCGGCAACGCGCTGCCGCTTGACATGGTGGATACCTGCTTGTGCATGGGTGCCGGAATCACGCAGGCGCAAGGCCTGTTCCGCGCCGAGCCCGAGGTCCTGCACATTGCGTTCATCGGGGATTCGACGTTTTTCCATACCGGCATCCCCGGCATCGTCAACGCCGTATATAACAGGAATAATATTGTGATTGCCATCCTCGACAACGCGACGACGGCGATGACGGGCGGGCAGACACATCCCGGCATGGACCGGACGCTTCTGGGAAGGCCCGCGAAGGCGGTGAGCATTCGCGGGGTTGCGGAAGCAATCGGCGCGGATGATATACAAACGGTGAACGCGTTTGACCTCGACGCTTCAAAAGCGGCTGTGCGGCGCGCCGCGGCGGGAAAAGGCGTGCGCGTCATTATTTTTGAAGGCCCCTGTATCAACCTTGTCCCAAAGGGCGCGGCGCTCTCGGCCGACATGGATCGATGTATGGGCTGCGGGCTTTGCGTTTTGAAGCTCGGCTGCCCCGCCTTGTCGCAGCCGCAGGGAAAAAGCGGGAAGATCGCGCTTGACGGAATATTGTGTACAGGCTGCGGGCTTTGCATACAGGTTTGCCCTTTCGGAGCCTTGTCCTTCCCTCCTCTTTCGGACGGCGCGGGCTTTGGCCCCGCGGAAGGGGGGGACGCATGAGCGTGATGCTTGAAGTCTGCGTCGCGATTGGCGCAAAATATTCCGACACGGCCTTGCCGGACAGCGGCAGTCCCGATCATTCCGCCCTCCGTGAGATAGACGACTCTGCGAAAACCAATTGCATTATCGCCGGCGTCGGCGGGCAGGGGACGGTATTGGCCGCCCGGCTCATCGGATTGGCCGCTATGCAAACCGGGCAGGACGTCCGCGGCAGCGAAACAATCGGGATGGCGCAGCGCGGCGGCAGCGTCGTCAGCCATGTGCGCATGGGGAAAGACATCGCGGCGCCCCTGATCCCGCAGGGCAAGGCCCATCTTGTGATCGCTTTTGAGCCCGGCGAAGCGCTGAGGGCCGCGCGCTTTCTGCGGACGGACGGCATCATGGTCGTCAGCGACAGAGCGATTTTGCCCGCTGTTCCCGGGGATTACGACCCTGCGCGCGCGCTTTTCTGGATTGCGGAAAACATTCCCGGCGCAAGGCTGCTCAGCGGGGATGAGATTCTCCAAAAATGCGGCGCGCGCGGGCTCAATGTGGCGCTGCTCGGCGCGGCCTGCGCGCTCGGCGCGTTCCCGTTCGGGATGGGCGCGATAGAAGCGGCGATCCGAGAACGCCTTGGGGAGAAATACTTGGAGATGAATCTTCACGCGCTGCGTGTCGGCGCGGATATGATACAAAGCAATCAGCAAAACGGAGGGTGAACGGCGTATGTACTTGACGGAAGAGATTTTGGAGCAGATTCGCAGGAGCGTCCGGCACGCGAAGAACAGCGCGTATTACCGGGCCTATTTTGCGGACATCGAGCCGGAGGATATCCGGACGGAGGATGATTTTCGGAAGCTGCCGTTCACGGACAAGGAAAACCTGCGCGACGCCTATCCGCTTGGGCTGTGCGCCGTGCCGGCGGACGACGTTGTGCGCATTCATTCTTCATCGGGCACGACGGGCACGCCCGTGATTATTCCCTATACACAAAAGGATGTGGACGATTGGGCGGTCATGTTCAAACGCTGTTACGAGATGGCGGGAATCACGCGGGCCGACCGCATTCACATCACGCCGGGCTACGGGCTTTGGACGGCGGGTATCGGGTTTCAGCTCGGGGCGGAGCTTTTGGGGGCGATGTCCATCCCGATGGGGCCGGGCAATACGGACAAGCAGATCAAGATGATGATCGACCTCGGTTCGACGGTGCTCGCGGCGACCTCGTCCTACGCGCTGCTGCTCGCGGAGGAGATCGAAAAACGCGGCGTTAAAGACAAAATCAAACTGCGAAAGGGCGTGATCGGATCCGAACGCTGGGGCGAGAAAATGCGCCGCCGTATCGCGAGTGAATTGGGCGTCGAGCTGTACGATATCTACGGGCTGACGGAAATTTACGGCCCCGGTATCGGGATCAACTGTCAGGCGGGCGATGCCATGCATATGTGGACGGACTTCTTGTATTATGAGATCATCGACCCGAAAACGGGGGAGAATGCCGCCTGTGGGGAGAGCGGCGAATTGGTCGTTACGACCCTGCAAAAGGAGGGCGCGCCGCTGATTCGTTACCGCACGCACGACCTGACGCGGGAGGTGGCGGAGCCCTGCGCTTGCGGCAGCGACTATCCGCGCATTGCGGCCATTATCGGGCGCTCGGACGACATGGTGAAGGTAAAGGGTACGATGATTTTCCCGAGCCGCGTCGACGAGCTTTTGGCCGGTGTCGAGGGGGTGAGCAGCGAGTATCAGATCATCATCGACCATATGAATGGCAAGGATGTGATTACGGTCTTTTTTGAAACCGCAGCGGACGGTGCCGAGGGGCGCCGGGCGATCGAGAAAGAGGTGGAACACGGTTTCAAAGCGAACATCGGCCTGACGCCGAAAGCGCGGGCCGTCGGCAGGGGGGAGCTGCCGCGCAGCGAGAAAAAGACGCCGCGCATTTTTGACAATCGGTATTGATTCGCCTGAGATAGATGTGTTTTAAAAAAATTTGTTTACTCTGTGAAATTTGTTATATAATAAATCAATTGGATGAAACGAAATAAGTATAGATGTGGTCAGTAGTCGGATGATTGCCTGAAAAAGGCTTGTTCGGAACTGTTCTTGCGGGGGACGCGGAATGGGGGCGCTGACGGGGGACAATGGGAGGTTTGAATATGAATCGCATTTTACACTCACGGCTTGGGAAACTTGTCGTCGTCACGCTGTTGATTTGCGCGATGGTCGGCGCGCCGCTTCAGATGGCGCAATCCGTCAACGGCGCGGAGGAAACGGCGGCGGCCGTGCCGCAGATTTCGCATCAGCCGAGTGACGCCACCTATGCCAAGGGGGCGGCCGCCCGGTTTTATGTCAATGCGGACAGCGTGGACGGGGGCTATCTGACCTACCAATGGCATTGTTCCGCGGAATATTCAAGCCCGGTGACCGGCGGGAATCGGGACGGTACGCTAACGGACGCGCAAATCCTTGCGATCAAGGCGAATCCCGGAACGATTACAGAGGTGGGCGGCAGCGGCACGAAGGCGACGCTGACGTGTGAGACGCCCGCGGGCGGCGGCGCGGGATATTACTATTATTGGGTCGAGATCACGAATCACAAAGATTTGAACGGCGACGGCGATACGACAGGCGAGGGCGAACAGTCGGTAAAGGACAGTCGTTTGGCGCTGATGAAGGTCGTTGACCGGACGCTGTTCGCGTCTGTTCAGCATGGTGATTTTGAGGGAATGGGATTGGGGTCCGGAAACACCCCTTCAACGATATATCCAAGTCTTGCCGCATATCATCCTTCAGACGGTTGGTGGAATACCACGCAATATCACATCGGTAACACATATGTAAAGACCTTGGAAGTAAACACCGGCTATCATTATTTAGGCGCCCGCACATCAAATTTCACAGCTGTGGCGGAATTGAGCGCATGGGAGAAATCCACTCTTTTTCAAGAAATCGCAAGCGTTCCCGGGAAGATCTATGAGTGGTCTTTAGATCATGGCGCGAGATCAATTGATGAAACCATGGCGGTAATTATCGGACCTGCTATTAACGAAGAAAGCGATTATGACAAACTTGGATTGAACGGCACGAGCAAGCGTTGGATCGTAGAGCCGACGACGGCAAATTTGCCCGCAAATATTGCAGCATACCCTTATGGAATAAATGATAGCGCTTATTTTCAAGATATCGCGCAGAAGTTGGCCGAGGATGAAGGTGTAACTTTTGATACGCTGGCTTCTTCGGATTATTCGGACAAGGTATATTCAACGGTTTATGCCGGTCAGACCTACTATGTCTATATTTCAACGGCAGCCCGCTCAGATGATTTTCAACATCGGAAAGGTGTATATTCCGTCCCCGCCGGACAGGGGACGACAGTATTTGGGTTCGTGAATATAAAATCGGAATCCCCTAACGCAGGCAACATCCTCGATAACATCGTCTTTCAACCCGGCACGGGGCTGAATGCCGAGCAGGCGATGACTTATACGAGCGATACGAGCCTTTCGACGATTACAAAGGCCGGCTATGCTTACGGGCTTGCCGAGATACGCGGCAGTTCCGCGGAAAACCTTTCGGGGCTTTCCGTTTTCTATGACGCGGACGGCGCGGGCGCCGGGACGGAAGTACCCGCCGCGCCGGACACGGACCTCGGGACGGGCGGCTGGTATACGGCGGCCGGCGCTTCGGCGTTCGCGGCGGGCGGCGTGATCACGTTCAAGGACCTCACGCCCGGCAAGACCTACCGGATCATCGGGATTCCGATCGGCGCGGTCAGCCCGGCGCTGCATACGAACGAAAGCCCCGTGAATGTCCTCGACGAGGGATATTACCGCGATACGGCGATCCTGCCCGCGAGCCTTGGCGGCGAACATATGATTTCAAACGTCGATACGGAGCTCTACGAAGCGGGCGGTCAGCCTTACGCGCGCGTCGCGGTGGAAAACGCGCGAAACGACGTCGAGTATGCCCTGCTTGCCGGGAACGCGGAAGGACCCGATACCGTAGGCCCCGCGACAACCGGTACGGACTGGGCGAACAGCGGGGACGGCCGTGTCGTATTCGGCGGCCTGTCGCCGGACACGTACTATTATTTGGTTTCCAGGCCGCTCGGATATTCGGAAATCGGCTACGCGGACGCCGCCTACGCGGACGACGGGACGACCCCGGCCTATATCCGCGTGCATACGCCGGCCGCAGACGTCACGGACATCAACCCCGCGAACGTCACACGGGCTTCGGACGGCCTGTCTGTCAGCGTCGCCAATACAAGGCCGGGCTTCACCTATGCCGTCATCGACCCCGATACGGGCGAGATTCTCGGCGAAACGCACGAGGGGGACGGACAGACTTTCACGGTGAACGGCCTGACCGCAGGGAAGGCGTATCAGGTCGTCTGCAAGACGGGGGACAGCACCTGGCTGCGGGGCGTGCGCGTCTATCCCTATCCCGACGCGCTTTCCATCGACTGGACCGCCGGGACGATCGGGAGTACGGCCGGCCTTGCGAACGGCGCGATCCCGCACAGCGTCGAGTACCGCATCCGCGCGAAAAACGCGCCCGAAAATACGTGGATCGTCGGCGGCGCCGAGGAGTGGCGCCGCGCTGTCGGCACAAGCCGTATCGATCTCTCGGATGCCGCCTATACGGGCAAGGGTAGGAGCGTTTTTGACGAGCTCGATGCGTTGAACGCGGCGGCCGGCGCGTCTGTCGCCTACCGCCTTGTGGCCGGTCTTGACGGCTATGACGGCGCGTCTGTCAGCCCCGCGCTGACCTTGGACTTTCCCGTGCGCCCCGCGGCGCCGGCCGAGGGCCCCGCGCAGGATTTCACGCGCAGCTATTCCTCGGAAACGTTTTCGCCGGCAAGCGGACATTCCGTCGAAACCGAACAGGGCGGCGGGTGGACGGCGCTCTCCGCGGGAACGGGCTTTGCCGCGCTCGGATGGACGGGCAGCGGCGACAAAACCTTCCGCGCGAGAATCCCCGCGTCGGCGGCCGAACCCTGCGCGTTTGCTTCGGACATTGCGCAAATCACGATTCCGGGGCGCGGCCTCGCCCCCACGGGCTTGACCGTTGCGATGAATGAAACGGACGATGCGATCACTTTTGGCGGTCTGAACCCCTCGATTGCCTATCAGTATCGAACAGACGGGGAGGCGTGGTCGGCTCCGCTTTCCGGCGTGGAGAACACCGGCCCGCTGCCTTACGACGCGGGAGCGGGCGACTACGACCTGCGTTTTGCGGCGGCGGAGCCGGATTACGCCGTGACGCCGCCGGGCGGTGCGCCCGCGTCGTTTGCGGTCACCGTTTCCACGCCGCTGAACCTCATGCCTGTCAATTTCGCCCCGAGGATTTATGGCGCTGCGGGCGGCGACCCGCTTTTCGTGACCATCAACAACATCGGGGATGTGAGCGTGCTTGTGACGGCCTTGAATCTGACCGGCGACCAGGCTTCCGCATTCACGGCGGCCGCGGCCGCGGACACAGAGGAAGCGTGGACTGTCCCCGCTTTTAGCGCGGGCGGCGAAAATACAAACTGGAGCATTGCGCCGAATGCCGGCCTTTCCGCGGGCAGTTATCACACCACAGCAGAAATCGAATACAGCTATGCCGACGCGCCCCATACAAGTAAGGCGGATGTCTGGCTCACGGTCGGCAAGGCCGACTGGAACATGGAAAATATCGGCGGGGAGATCAGCGCCGCGTCCGCGGACAGCCTTACGCTCAGTGTTTCGGGCGCGCCGGACGGCGCGCCGCTCGCCTACTCGTACGGCGGGGCCTACGCGGCGGGGGGAGTCGCCCCTGTTTTCGGCGGCCTTTCCGCGGCGACCCCGTATGAGATTCGCGTCAAGGCGCTCGCGGACGACAACCATGTCGAGTCCGCGGCGGTCCTTTTGCTGACCGGATACACCGCGTACGCGGCGCCCGCAAATGTCGTATCCGTCGACTACCGCGGCGAGAAACTCGTGTTCAATCAGGGCTTCAATCCCGCGGACTACCTCGTGACAATCGGCGAAAACACGATTCAAAATCAGGGGTCGCTGACCGCCTACGCGGAGGCGGGGGACTTCACGATCTCCGCCTTGCGCAAGGCGAGCGGCAATATTCCCGCGTCTGCGGCCGAGCTTGTGCCTGTGCAAGGGAAGGATCCCGCACCCGACGGCTTCACGACGGTCAAGACCTCGACCGAATCCTCAAACGACGGGGAGATACGTCTGACCGGGGCTTTTGAATACCGCATTCACCGCGACGGCGACGCGACGAGCGGGTGGGCATCCGCTTCGGGCAGTGTGCTTTTGCCGGTCGGGTCGTACGACATCCGGCGGCCCGTCCCCGCGGACAACTCGAAGTTCGCATCGAAGGCGGCGCCCGCAGCTGTGACCGCAAACGTCTTTCTCGTAACGCTGCACACGCGGACATACGGGGATTCTCCCTATACGGCGCCCGGCGGGATTCAGCTGCCTGCCGCGTGGAACGCCGCGGGGGAGGACGGGGCGTTCACGCATACCTATTCGATCAACAATACGCCGCTCGATCTGCCCGCTGTTTCCGCGGTCACGAGCGGGACGCATGTGTTCACGGGTTGGTACGGCGCGCCATCCTTTGCGGGAAGCCCCGTCACGGCGACCCCGATTGAACTCGGAACCGCGCCGGGGACGGACGATCTTCAGTCCCATGACTACTGGGCGAAGTGGGCCGTCAAACCGACCGTCACGGCCGTCGCCGGGGCGTCGCCGAGCTTCCCCGATACCAACGCCGGCCTTTCGGCTTCCGCGCCGATTCAGGGCGGCGTGCTTGTCAGCGCTTCCGCGGCGAGCGTCAGCCTGACCTCGGACATGACTTCAAATATTATAATTGCGGATAATTCGGACTCGGTTTCCGCGGCGCTCTATACGGACGACGCGTTCAGCGAGCCGGCGGCGGGCGGCGGGATCGCGCTCACGCCGGGCGTGCCGAAGCACATCTACATCCAAACAACATCCAAGGACGACGATGTTACAAAGGTGTATTACGACCTTACCGTGACGCGGGCGGGAAGCTATTCCATGGCGCTGACAAACGCCGCGGGCGGCGGCGCGCTCACGGATCCGGATTCGGAAACGCCGGCGTATATTTTCACGGGCGCGGCTTACGGCTACGCCGCGCAGACGGCCCTCGGCGTCGCCGTGACGAACACGGGCAATATGGCCACGGGCAATCTGTCCGTTTCCCTCAGCGGCGCGGGGGCATCCGCTTTCACGCTGAGTACGGCTTCGGTCGGCGGCATCGCGGCGGGGCAGGGCGCGGGCACGGCGGCTTTCACGCTCGTTCCGAAAACAGGGCTGGCCGCCGGGACTTATACGGAAACGGCGACCGTCGCCGCGGCCGCGGGCAATCCGGCCGAAATCGCGGCGCAGAGCTTCACCGTCAGTTTTACGGTCGCGCAAAAGACCTTGACCGTCAATCTCGCCGTGGCGAACAAGCGCTATGACGGGCTGAACACGGCGGCTTACGCGACGGCTCCGTCGCTCGCGGGCGTTGAGGGCGGCGACACCGCGGCGGCCATGCTCCGGACGGACGCGGGCGACGGCGTGCCTACGTTCAGCGCGGCGGGGATCGCGGATGATATCCCCATTGAATTCACGGATTTCGTGCTGACGGGTTCGGCTGCGGGGAATTATACGCTCACGCAGCCAACGGGCGTGACGGCGAACATCACGAGCGGTTTTACGCCCGTGCGGGACACGCATTACACCATTACGGGCATTTTGCCGGATGGCACGAGCGCTTCCCTGCCCGCGAACGGCTGGTCGAAGGGCGAGGTCGTGATCACGGCGGCGAGCGGCTATCAAGTCAGCCTGACGAATACGGACGGCGGGACGTGGTCGGACGCGCTTCCCGGCTATACGGCCGAAACGGCGGGCGGCGCGCCGCAGTTCTACGTGCGGCGCACGGGCGAGGCCACGGGCGCCGGCGGCGGCGCCATCGCGCAAAACGAGATTTCGACCCAAAAGACCGAGGCGTACAAAATCGATCTGACCGCGCCGACGGGGACCGTCACGGTCAAAGACAACGCTTTCACGGAATTTCTGAATACCATTACCTTCGGGCTGTTCTTTAAGAGTACGGTAACGGCGGCGATATCGGGCGCCGACGCGGCGGGAAGCGCGAACAGCGGCATCCCGGCGGGGGGTATCGCGTACAAGAAGGCGAACGCAAATAATGCGTACGCGAATGAAGCGGCGGCCATCGCGGATGCCGCGGGATGGACGGCCGGCACGAGCTTCAGCATGCTCCCCGCGGACAAAGGCAAGTACGTCGTCTACGGGCGTATCACCGATACCGCGGGAAATACGACGGTAATCAATTCGGACGGCGTGGTCGTCTACGCGGACAGCGCGCAGAGTACGGCGAGCATCGGCTTTACGAAAGCGAGCGGCGAAAACAAGGAAGCGGCCGTCACGCTGAACGGCAACACGGTCAAGGGCATTACGAACAGCAACGGCGACACGCTGACCCCCGGAAGCCATTACAGCGTTTCCGATACGGGTATCATCACTTTCCGCTCGGCCTATTTGGACACGCTCGCAGCGGGCGGCTATACGCTGACGGTGTCCTATTATCCGCAGGGCGTAGGGACGGCGGCGGCGCCGGGCAGCGGCAGCGACGCGCCCGCCGTGACGGCCATCGCGCTGACCGTCAGCCTTGCCGCGGGTTCGCCCCTCACGCTGACGGGCCTTGGCGCTTCCTACACATACGGGGACAGCGACTACACGGTGGGCGTGAACGGCGCGCAGGGCGGCGGCGCGGTGGCGTACAGCTCCGATACGCCGTCCGTCGCGGCCGTGGACGCTTCTACGGGGCTTGTCTGTCTTGTTCGCCCCGGCACATTCAAAATCACGGCGACGCAGGCGACGGACGGCGTCTACGCCGAAAAGTCCGCGGAGAGTGCCGCGGTCACGGTGTACAAGGCCGCGCCGCACGTTTCGCTTGACGCGGCCGGCGGCGTACACGAAACCCACTACGGCGATTCCGTGACGCTGACCGCGGCGGTGACGGGCTACGGCGTCGGCGCCGTACCGACGGGGAGTATCAGCTTCTACAAGAAAAAACTCGACGCGCCGAACGCGGACGATCAGTATGTCCTCCTCGCGACCGATGTCGCCATCGGCATTGACGGCGTCGCAGAGGCGATCCATGATGTTTCGGGCCTGGCCGCCGGGGCGTTTGATTTCAAAGCCGTGTACAACGGATCAGACTACTATCTTGCGGACGGCTATGACGAGGTGGCGGGCTACAATATCGCAAAGGCGAACCAGAGCGATTTGACCGTCGTCGACCCCGGCGCAAAGACCTACGGCGACGCCGCCTTTCCGCTTGCCGCGCCGGCTCCGGACGCCACCGGCACAGGCACGGCGGGCGGCGGCAGCATCGGCGGGGACGGCGGCGCGGTCAGCTTTTCCGTCCCGGCGGACAACGGCGTACTGAGCCTGTCTGTTTCGGAGGGCGTGACCACGGCGGCCATCCTCGGCGCGGGCAGCGTCGTCGTCGGCGTGACCCGCGCGGAGAGCGACGACTTCAACGCCAAGACCGGGACGCCCCTGACCATCACGGTCGCGCCGAAGCCGGTGTCCATCAGCGGCGTCAGCGCACAGGACAAGGCCTATGACGGCACGGCGGCGGCGGTCATTCTCGGCACGCCGGTGATCGAGTCGAAGGCGAACGCGGAGGACGCTGTGTCTGTCGTGAACGGAAGCGCGGCGTTCGCGGGCGCGGACGCGGGCGGCGGCGTCGCCGTCAGCTTTTCCGGATTCACGCTCAGCGGCGCGAAGGCGGGCAGCTATACGCTTTCCGCGCAGCCCGCGGGCGTGACGGCAAACATCGCGGCAAAGGAACTGACCGTGAACGCGGCCGTCAAGAACAAAAAATATGACGGCTTGAATACAGCGGAGTGGACGCAAACGCCGACGCTGAACGGCGTGGTCGGCACGGAGCCGGTCGGGCTGTCCGTCCCGACGCCGACGTTCTCTTCCCCGGAGGTCGCGAACGGCATTTCCGTCAATCTGAGCCCGGCCTTGTTCGCGCTGACCGGGGACGCGGACATCCTGAAAAATTACAGCCTGACGCAGCCGGGCCCGATGGCCGCGAACATCGCAAACGGCTTTGCGGCGGTGAAGAATACGCACTATACGGTGAACTCGAACGCCTGGCAAAATACGGACTTCGTCGTCACGGCGGCGAGCGGCTACGCGCTCAGCTATGGCGATACGGAAGGAAGCACGTGGACGCAGACCCTTTCCCGCTCCGGTGAAACCGCTTCCGGCAGCATGGAATTCTATGTGAGAAAGACGTCGGCGGGCGACGACGGCGACATCGCGCAATGGGACATTTCCCAGGCCGCCGCCGAAACATACAAGATCGATCTGACCGCGCCGACCGCGCAGGTGAGCTACCGGACGAACGCGTTCAAGCAATTTCTGAATACGGTCAGCTTCGGGCGCTTTTTCAAGAACAGTACCGTAACGGTAACGATTCGGGGCGAGGATACGGCTTCGGCCGGCGATTCGCCCGCGAACAGCGGCGTCGCTCAGGTCGCCTACTATCGGGCCGAGGGCGAGGTCGCGAATCCGTCCGGCATCACGGACTGGACCATTGTCAATAGCCCGGCGGCCCCCGGCAGCACACTTGACGCGACTTTCAATATAGCGGAAAAAGAAAAATTCATCCTCTATTCAAAGGTCACAGACGCCGCGGGGAATACGAATTATTGTTATGAAGGCGTGGCGGTCTATACGGACGCGGCACAGGGGACGGCGGGTTTGCACTTTGTGATCGGCGAGAGCGCGGACAAAACGGCGGCGGTGACGCTGAACGGCAACACGGTATTGAGCGTGGCGAATACGACGGTCCAGGAGAGCCCGCAGCTTTTGACGGAAGGGACGCACTATACGGCGGCGGGCTTGGGCGAGGCGGGGACGGTCACGCTGAAAAACAGCTATCTGTCCTCGCTCGCGGCCGGTTCCTATACGTTCACCGTCGCCTACCTGCCGATGGGGCTGACCTACGCGGACGACGGCGCGGGTGCGGGCGCGATCAACGAAGCGCCGGGGACGACGAGCTTTACCCTCACCGTTTCCCGGGCGCAGCCTGTTGTGAAGCAGACGCCGCGGGCGACGGGCCTTGAGCCGTCGGATATTTCGCGCGTACACGGGGAAGAAGCTTCGGCCCGGCCGGACCGGCTGTCGGATTCCGGGATCATGGGCGGCGTTGTGCAGACGCTGAGCGGCGGGGTATGGATAGATGTCGCGGGCAGTTGGGCCTGGGATGAAGATGCCGAAACCCCGGCGGACCCGAATGAAACCTTTGCCGCAAGGGGCGTCTATACGCGTGCGGCCGTCTTTACGCCCGCGGATACGGATTCGTTCACCGCTGTGACAGCGAACGTCACGGTCACGGTGTTCTCCCCAAAAACGATTATTACAGAAATTCCCGCGGCGGCTTCCCTTTTCTATGGGCAAGCGCTCAGCGCGTCGGCTTTGACGGGCGGGGCGGCGATCGAGAGCGGGACGGACGGCGCGGTGGCGGGCGTGTTCTCGTGGATGGACGGCACGGAGGTCCTCGGCGTCGGGACGGCCTTGCGCGGCGTAACGTTCACGCCGGACGATTTGGCGGAGGGGACGGACGCCGTCAGCGGGCTGCTCCCCTCGTATGCGAACGCGGCGGTCACGGTCGAAAAAGCCCGGCCGGCACTCGGCACGGAGGGCACGGCTTCGCCGATTCGGGCCGATGACGAAGCGGGCGAATCCGTTTTGAGCGGCTATGTGTTCACGAACCCGTACACGGGCGAAGAAGTGGCGGGGACGCTCGCGTGGAAAGAGCCGGGCGCGGTGTTTGACAGGGCCGGAAGCTATGAGATTCAGGCGGTCTTTACGCCTACGGGAGCCTTCGCGGACTTCTACCTCGAAACCGAAATCGAGGTAACGCTCGAGGTTCGTTCCCGGTTCATGTCGTTCACCGACCCGGAAACGGAGATCACGGTTTCGGGCAATTTCGATATGCCGCCCGTGGAACTCGTGGTGGTGAAGCTGTCCGATACGGATAAAGCGGACTATTCATGGCTCAAATATCCGGATATGGAGCTGTTCGCTGCGTATGAGGTCCATCTGGAACCGGCTTACGAACTGGGGCCGGGCGAGTTTTTGACGCTCTCTTTCTCCGCGGCCGGCACGGCGGAGGGGACGGCGCTGCTTGTGCGGCACGGGCTCGATCGGGCCGGCGGCAAGTTCGAGGAGTTCAAGCCCGTGGTGACGGGCGGCCGGGCAGAGATCACGACGGGCAGCCTTTCGCCTTTCCTGCTTCACAGGGATCGCTTGATTGATCCTGCGGACGGCGATGGGGGCGATGGGAGCGGTAATGGGGCCGGCGATGGTAACGGCGATGGTGTTGGTAATGCGGGGGCCGGCGGCAATTATCGCGCGGGCTCGGGCTCGGGCGCAACGGGCGATAGCGGCGCCGTCAGCCTGTGGTGGGCGCTGAGCGGCGCGGCGGTTTTGCTTTTGCTTGTCCTCCTTGCGGCGGCACGTGTGCGTTCGCGCGCTCGCATGCGCGGAAGAAAGCGCGAGGTGGGCTGAGTCGCTGCCGCTAAAGCAGCGCTAATATATCATAATGTGCTATACTAATCCCTATGGAAAAGTACCTGATTATTACCATGGGATGTCAGATGAACGAGCGGGACAGCGAAACGCTCGCGGGGATGCTTGAAGCGGCCGGGCTCTCGAAAACAGGCGAGCGCGCGGACGCGGACGTGATTATCGTCAATACATGCAGCGTACGCGAGAACGCGGACGACCGGTTTTTCGGCGTCCTCGGGCAGCTGAAGAAGTTCAAAACGGCGAAACCGGACGCCGTCGTCGCCGTCTGCGGCTGCATGATGCAGCAGCGGCACATCGTCAACCGCGTCCGCGCTAAATACCCGTGGGTCGACCTCGTTTTCGGGACGCACAACATCGACGCGTTCCCGAAGCTGTTCGCGGACGTCCGCGCGGAGCGGGTGAAGATCGTCGCCGTGCGGGAGAGCCGGGCCGGGATCGTCGAGGGCCTGCCCGCCAAACGCGAATACCCTTTCAAGGCCTATGTCAACATCATGTACGGCTGCAACAATTTCTGCGCCTACTGCATCGTGCCCTACACGCGGGGCCGCGAGGTCAGCCGCGCCCCCGGGCACATCCTCGCCGAGATTCGCGCCCTCGCCGCGGACGGCACGAAGGAAGTGACCCTGCTCGGCCAAAACGTCAATTCCTACGATGGCGCGGACGACGATAACGATAACAATAACGGCCGCGTCGATTTTGCCGATCTCATCGCGCGCCTTGAGGGCGTATCCGGCCTTGAACGCGTACGATTCATGACGTCCCACCCCAAGGACCTCTCGGACAAACTGATCGCCCTTTTTGAAACGAGCGAAAAACTCTGCCCCGGTATCCACCTGCCCGTCCAATCCGGAAGCGACCGTGTCCTCGCGCGGATGAACAGAAAATACGACCGCGAAAGATATCTGGAATTGATCGGAAAACTGCGGCGCGCGCGGCCGGATATCGTGATTACGACGGACTTCATCGTGGGATTTCCGGGGGAAACCGAGGAGGATTTTTCGGATACGATGGCGCTTATCCGGCGCGTGCGCTTCGATTCGGCCTTCACCTTTCTCTTTTCCCCGAGAACGGGCACGCCGGCCGCGGACGATCCGGATCAGGTGCCGGAAGCGGTCAAGCACGAGCGTTTCGACCGAATGGCGGCCTGTCTTAACGAGATCACGCTCGAAAAAAACAAGGCCTACCTCGGGCGCACGGAAAACATCCTCATCGAAGGCCCCGCCAAGTCCGGGCGGGACATGCTCGCGGGACGCACGTTCGGCGGCAAGCTCGTCAACGTCAAAGCCCCGCGGGAACTCGCGGGCGCCATCGTCCCGGTACGCATCGTTGGCGTAAATACCTTTAGTTTTGTCGGGGAAATCGTTGCCGAATCAAAATAGGAAGCAGGGAGG
>JAITNA010000054.1 GCA_031290715.1 Eubacteriales Family XIII. Incertae Sedis bacterium
AAGGGAGCGAACATGAAAGAACGATTTGTCGAGGGAGTCACCCTCCCCGAAGCCTATCATAAAGCCATTATCGCACTTCACGAATCCGGGGACATCGCAGACTGCCCGGACTACGGGCAATTGCAAAAGGAATGCACGCTGACGGTGCATGTCGAGCAGCCGACGGCCGAGCCGCGGATCAGCAAGCTCGCGATCTGCGGGCACAAGGAGCTCATGCAGTACGAGATGGAAGTCCTTGACGGCATCCTCGATTTTGTCATCGGGAAAGCCGAAAATCTTTGGGAATACACCTACCATCAGCGCTTTGCCCATCAATTGGATTTTGTGATATCCGAATTGAAACGCGAACCCTTTTCACGCAGGGCCGTGATGTCGACGCGCGATTTTGAAACGGACAGCAAGAACACGCACCCGGCCTGTCTGCAGAGCATTCAGTACTTCATCCGGGACGGCAAGCTTCACGCGAGCGTCCTTTTCCGGTCCAACGATCTGCCCGAGGCCTTTTTCATGAACGCTTTTGCCTTCATCCGGCTGCAGGAGCGTGTCGCGGCCGAGCTCGGCGTCGAAGTCGGCGCCTATTCGCACCGTTCAAATTCGATGCATTGTTATGAAAAAAACTTCAAGATGATGGACGGATATATCAAAAGAATCCGCGGGGAAAATATCGAGGACTTGACCTACAGCTACGAGGGGTTTTATAAGGAGCTCATGGAGAGCGAGCGGCCGGGGATTCTCGAAATGGTGCGCGCGAAAAAGGAACAATACGGGGTACGATGAGCGAATTTGAGAACTACATCCGTGATCTGCTTGCGGAGGAGCCTGTCCGCAGACTGTCCTCCATCCCCTGCCACCGGGGCGGCAATTTCATGGAACACTCTATTTTCGTGTCCTATCTGAGCTACCGTATCTGTAAGAAGCTCGGTTGGGACGATTTCGCGGCGGCGCGCGGCGCCCTGCTTCACGACCTCTTTCTCTACGACTGGAGGGACGGGACGCACGAGGGGCGGCACGGCCTGACGCATCCCGCGGTCGCCTGCCGCAACGCGGAGGAACTCTGCCGGACACGGGAATACTTAGCCGACCTCACGGAGTTGGAAAAGGATATTATTTTGCGGCATATGTGGCCGCTGACACCGATACGGCCCGGCTATAGGGAGTCGTTCGTGGTTTGCATCGCCGACAAATTGTGCGCCGCCGCCGAAGCGACGAAGCTCTACAGGCGAATGGCCGTTTCGAGCGCGATTTCCATCATGTCGGTGAACGCGGTCTGACGCGTATAGGCGTCAAGGCTTTCGCCCGTCAGCACATGATCCGAAATCGTGCAGATCGCGAGGGCTTCCTTGCCGGCTTGCATTGCGTTTGTGTACAGGCCGTAGGCTTCCATCTCGACAGCGAGATGTGCCAATTTCCCCCATTCGACGGCGGCGCCGGACGCGTCGTAGAAAAGATCCGACGTATAGAGGTTGCCGACGACAATCTCGATCCCCTGTTCACGCGCCGCGCCCACCGCGGTTTCGAGCATACGAAAACTCGCGGAAGCGGAAAAATGCCCGCGAATGGGAAACTGGCTCATCGCGTATTCGGCGTTCGTCGACGCGGCGATACCGGCGACGACACTGCGGACCTTCAAATCCTTGTTGATCGCGCCCGCCGTGCCGATACGGATGATGTGGTCAACATCGTAGAAATTGAAGAGCTCATAGGAGTATATCCCCATGGACGGCATGCCCATACCGGAAGCCATGACGGAAACCGGCTGACCCTTGTACGTCCCCGTGTAGCCCTGAATGCCGCGCACATCGTTCACAAGCTTTGCGTTTTCAAAATAATTTTCGGCGACAAATTTTGACCGCAACGGGTCGCCCGGCATGAGCACCGTCTTTGCGAAGTCCCCTTTCACGGCCGCGTTTTGCGGCGTCGGTGTCGCCGTCGGGTGCTTTTCTTCCCCTGTTTGCGTGTTGGCGTCGTCCATGTTTTCCTCCTGTTCGCTTTCTTGTTTGCTTGTTTTCCTGTTTTTTTGTTTGCTTGTTTGCTGTTTGTTTTTTTGGAAATCCGCTATTGGTGTAAGATGGGCAGCCCGTCCGGCGTGAAGAGCGGCAGTTTTTCCAAATAAATCAAATCCTCTCTGTTTTGCGCTTCCCCCTCCGCGAGGATCGCCATTCGTCCCGCGACCTTGCCGCCCGCTTCGTGAACAAGCTTTTCGAGCGCGACAAGGGAATTGCCCGTCGAAATGACATCGTCCACAATGAGAATGCGCTTGCCTTTGATCAGCTCCACATCAAGCGTATCAAGGCAGAGCCGCTGTTTGCCCACGGTCGTAATGGAGTCGACCTCCACTTCAAAGACCCCGGTCATATACAGCTTGGGCGACTTGCGCGCGAGGAAGTATTTGCTGTCTCCATGCTGCCGCGCCATTTCATGAATGAGCGGAATGCCTTTTGATTCCGCGGTAATCATATAGTCGTATTCCGGCGCGCGCGCAAGCAGCTCCCGGGCGGCGGCGACCGTCAGCTCGGGGTCCCCGAAGATGACGAAAGCCGCGATGAAAAGATCATCCGTCAGCCGGCAAAGCGGCAGCACGCGTTCTATCCCCGCAATGGTCATCCTGTAGTCCATTCCGCACTCCTCCTAAAACGTACAGGCAATAAAGGTATCGTTGTGGAAGCGATTGTTTGCCGTCCCGGCTTCGCTTCCGGCCGAACTGCTCACGGGGCAGATCTCCCCGCCCGCGTAGGCGAACATATAGTTCCCGCCGATGGGCCGCAAAGCCTCCTTCACAAGCAATATTTCCCGGTCGGATTCGTAGCCCAATGAAAAATACCGCCCGACGCAGGAGAAGATGAGCGTGACATCCTTCGGGCCGTCCGCGGCAATCTCTTTCAGCTTGGCCCGCGAAACCGCCAGAATGGATTCATCATCGATCGCGCCCACGGTCAGCATGGCGCCCACCGGTACATCCCCGCCGCAAATCGCCGCCCCGTCCTCCGTAACGCCGAACATTACGCGCACAATCGGCGCCGTCCCATCTCCGAAATCCAGAATGAACGGATACGTATTGATGCCGATCAGGTTCCCCGACGCGTCCTCTTGCAGACCGATGTGTTTCAGAAAATCCGCTGCCGGCATGTCGTTCACGGTATAGAGTTGATTGGACGCCGAGGAAGTAATCACGGCCTTCTCGCGGAAAAGCTTTTCCTTCGCGATGTGCGCGATATAAAACTTGGGCGTGACCGCGCCGTGCACGAGTACGAACGCGACCCGGTCTTTGTACGTTTCGCCTTGATAGATCACCGCGGCGGCGTGATAGTCGGGAGTATGATCGCTGGACATCATGCCGAAGATCGGCGCGCCGTCTAAGATATCGGTCAGCGCCCGCACAAAAAAGTCCCCGCTGACATTGTGCAAAAGCGGCGCGTAGATAAGCCCGAGCGCCGTTTTTTCCGGACAAAAGGGGACGGTTCATTTGTCTTGATTCAACAAATATGTATCGGTATAATGGCATAGAATGATATGAAATATGCTATGTGTCCAACGAATCGCCAACAGCGCGGGAAGGAAAACAGGACAAATGAACCGTCCCCTTTTGTCCTTGTCCGTTTGCACACGAACCTTTTTCAATCCTTTTTCAATTTGCGGGATGTCGTGATATAATCTTTTATTATGACACAGCAGGGCAACATCAGAAATTTTTCTATCATCGCGCACATCGACCACGGGAAGTCGACGCTGGCTGACCGCATTCTTGAATATACGGGGGCGGTCGCGGACCGCGTGATGCGCGAGCAGTTCCTCGATAATATGGATTTGGAACGCGAGCGCGGCATCACGATCAAGTTGCAGACCTCGCGCCTTTCCTACACGGCCGACGACGGGGAAACGTATATCCTGAACCTCATCGACACGCCGGGGCACGTCGATTTCACCTACGAGGTTTCGCGCAGCCTTGCCGCCTGCGAGGGTGCGGTGCTCGTCGTGGACGCGACGCAGGGGGTGGAAGCGCAGACATTGGCAAACGTCTACTTGGCGCTGAACGAGGATTTGGAGATTCTGCCCGTCCTGAACAAGATCGACTTGGCCAGCGCGGAGCCGGATCGCGTCAAGGAGGAGATCGAGGATCTGATCGGGATCGACACGGAGAACGCGCCGCTCATCTCCGCGAAGGAGGGGATCGGCATCCGCGACGTGCTCGAGGACGTCGTGAAACACGTGCCCGCGCCGAAAGGCGACGCGGACGGCCGGCTCAAGGCGCTCATCTTCGATTCTTTTTACGACAATTACCGCGGCGTCGTGATTTATACGCGCATTTTTGACGGAAGCGTGCAGAAGGGCGACGTCATTCGCCTGATGAACACGGGGCGGGACTACGAGGTGACGGAGGTCGGCGTCTACGCGCCAAGCCCCGTGACGACGGGCAGCCTGTCCGCGGGGGAGGTCGGCTTCATCTCGGCTTCCATCAAGCAGGTCGCCGACGCGCGGGTCGGCGATACGGTCACGCTCGCCGACGCGCCCGCGGGTACGCCGCTGAGAGGTTACAAAAAGGCGCAGCCCATGGTCTATTGCGGCGTCTATCCGGCGGAGGGCGAAAAGTACGAGAACGTCAGGGACGCCATCGAGAAGCTGCAGGTCAACGACGCGGCCTTTCATTTCGAGCCGGAAACCTCTACCGCGCTCGGCTATGGATTCCGCTGCGGTTTCCTCGGTCTGCTTCATATGGAGATTATCGTGGAGCGGCTCGAGCGTGAATTCGATCTCGCCGTCATCACCACGTCGCCCTCTGTTATTTACAAAATATGCTTTGCGGAGGGAACGGAGGAAATGATTCAGAACCCCTCGAATTTCCCCGACCCGATCGGGATCGACCATGTCGAGGAGCCCATTGTCAAAGCGGACATTATGATTCCCAAGGAATATGTGGGCGCGATCATGGATCTCTGCCAAGACCGGCGCGGGACGATGCTGCACATGGAGTATGTGACGAAAACACGCGTGCTGCTGCATTACGAGCTGCCCTTGAACGAGGTGATCTACGACTTTTTTGACGCCCTGAAATCAAAGACGCGCGGCTACGGCTCGCTCGACTACGAATTCATCCGCTATCAGTCGTCGAAGATCGTCAAGCTCGACATCCTTTTGAACAAGGAGCCCGTCGACGCGTTCTCCATGCTCGTGCATGAATCCAAGGCCTATCAGCGCGGGCGCTTTGTCTGCGAAAAACTCAAGGAGATCATCCCGCGGCACCAGTTCGAGGTTCCGATCCAGGCGTCCATCGGGCAAAAGGTCATTGCGCGCGCGACCGTCAAAGCCTATCGCAAGGACGTGATCGCGAAATGCTACGGCGGGGATATCTCGCGCAAACGAAAATTACTCGAAAAGCAGAAGGAAGGCAAGAAGCGTATGCGTCAGTTCGGGTCCGTCGAGGTCCCGCAGGAAGCGTTCACGGCGGTGCTGAAATACGATGAAAACAAATAAGAAAAAACTCGGCGTCTATGTCCATATCCCCTTTTGCGTGCGGAAGTGCCCTTACTGCGATTTCCGCTCGTTTGAGATTGCGGACGCGGACATACACCGCTCGTATATGGAAAAAGTCGTCTGCGAAGCCGCGTGGAAAAAGGAGATGTTTTCGCCCGGCTACCTTGTGGATTCGATCTATATCGGCGGCGGGAC
>JAITNA010000104.1 GCA_031290715.1 Eubacteriales Family XIII. Incertae Sedis bacterium
ATTCGCGGGAATGACAGTGGTACAGGAGCTTCAGCTCCGTCGTACCACGTCTGCCAAGCTTGCGCGGCTTCAGCCGCAGTGCAAGCTACGGCTGACAGTATTTTAGCAGGGGTCTGAGCTGTTACACGGAATTGGTTGAAAATAGCGCTATTTATACCGATTGTGATGTGGTTTTTTAGGCGGTGTTTTGAACTGATATATCCGTTCGGTGGCGTGTATGACCGGAAATATCGTGCTATCAATTACACCAATGACCGTCCGATTTATTCCGGTTTTATAAACATTATGTTGCCGGACAGCGAATACTTGGTGTTTGTCAATCCATTGGAAATCAATGAGTTGACAGAGATAAAGCGCTACAGATTGGTATAGGAGTTTTGAGGAATTTTGAAAAAGTTTTGCAATTTATGTTTCAATTCAGGAAAATAAGGTATAAATATATTGTGAATAGCGAATGGCGATACAATTCTTATTCATAACTCTCCTATCAATAAACTGTAAAGGGACCGGACGCCAGCCGGTCCTTTTGCATGGGGCGGGTTTTCCGCAGGGGGCCGCGCAATCCTATACGGGGGCGGGTTTTCATTACAGCAGACTCTCCGCGGATAGGGCTTGTTTCAGGTCGGCTATGAGGTCATTTGTATCTTCGAGGCCTACGCTGAAACGGTAGAAGCCTTCGTGGAATTGCGGCGGGTAGAGGTATTGGCGCTCGTCGTTTTCGCCCAAAAATACGATCAGGCTTTCGTCGTGGCCGAGGGATACGGCTGAGGTGATTACGCGCAGACGGCTGACGAAGCGGTTGTGCGTATCGTGGTCCGCCTTCAGCGCGAAGGCAATCATGCCGCCGTATCCGCTCATTTGCTTTTTTGCGGTTTCATGCCGCGGGTGGGAGGGCAGCCCCGGATAGGCGGCGAAGCGTACGCCGGGGGTTTCCTCGAGAAAGCGGGCGATTTCAAGCGCGCTTTCGTTGTGCTTTTGCATGCGCAGCGGCAGCGTCGCCGCGCCGCGCATGATGAGCCATGCGTTGAATGGGCTGATCACGCCGCCCAGATTTACCTGTGCTTGCAAACGGATGGGATCTATCAGTTCCGTCCGGCCGAGGATCGCGCCGCCGAGGGCATCGCCGTGACCGTTGATGTATTTCGTCAGGCTTTCGACGACGAAGTCCGCGCCGAGGGCGGCGGGGCGCTGATTGAACGGGGAGGCAAAGGTGTTATCGACGGAGAGGTACGCGCCCGCCGCGTGCGCGATGTCCGCGGCCGCTTCGATATCCGTGACCGCGGTCGTGGGATTGCCGGGCGTTTCGATGTGGATCAGTTTTGTGTTCGGGCGAAGCGCCGCCCTGACTGCGGCAAGGTCGCTCGTGTCAACAAGGCTTGTTTCGATTTGAAATTTTGTGTTGAAAAGCTCATTCAGCAGACGGTAGGCCGCGATGTAGGTAACGCCGGAGAAGATCACGTGGTCGCCGCTATTGAGCAGGGAAAAGAATAGGCCGGAAAGGGCGGCGACGCCGGACGCGAGGACGATGCAGTCCTCCGTGCCCGAAAGCAGCGCGAGTTTTTCCTGCAGGTATTCCTGATTGGCCGCGCCGTTGCGCGTGTAAAGCCGCCCGCCCGAGCTTGACCAATTCATTTCGGTCGGGTCATAGGGCAGGGCGTAGCTGTTCGCCATCGTGATCGGGCGGCGAATCGCCCCGGTTTCGCCGTCGATATCGTTTCCCCCGTGGATCGCCTGTGTCGCGAATCCAAGGCCTTTCAAGTCAGATTGTTTCATTTTTGTTCCTCCTGTCGCCGCTTTGTTTCTCCTGCCGCCGCGATTGCCGCCAATAAACCATTATAGCATATATTTTATATCCGTTATGATTTCAAAATTAGATGAGTTTTATGACAAAGCGTGATAAGATGGGTACATGGATATTGTGAAACTCACATCATTGCATGGTTTTGATATTCTCGATGACTCCGGGCGGGTTTTTCGCGGCGGCGATCAGCATTGGTATACTTCGGGCGGGTTCATCAAGGAGGCGGCTTGCGGCGCGACAACCTGCTCGAATATAATGAGTTATCTGCTGCGGACGCGAACGGAAATCGCCGCGGGCTACGCGGAAACGGGGCGGCTTGGGGAGAAGGGCGCGTTTGTCCGTTTCATGGAGATGGTCTATCCTTTTGTGCATCCGCGGGCGGGCGGGCTGATGGCCGACTATTTCGTCAGCGGGACGCAGGAGCTTGCGCGATCCTTGGGTATTTCCGCGCGGATTACCAGACATCAGGTCCCGGTGCGGCGCAGCGGGCGGCCCGGCGCGCGGGAAGCGGGCGCGTTCCTCTGCGAATCTTTGAAGCAGGATATTCCGGCGGCCTTTCTCATTTTGTCGAACGGCTCTGTGCCGAAGCTCGATACCTGGCACTGGGTGACGATCACGGCCGTCGAGCCGGACACGCTGCGCGCGCAAATCCTCGACAACGGGCAGCTGTTTTGGGCCGACCTCGCGAGGTGGCTTGAAACCAGTTTGATCGGGGGCTCGTTTGTTTGCTTATCGGACGTCAAACCAGTATAATATTTTCAGGGAAACGCTGATTAATTCAGGTGTGCGGATTTGCTGTGGATATTGCCGCAATTCACAGGCAAAAAACGCAACAATACTGGTGGTATTGTGAGGCTTTTTGCCGAAGAAGTGCGACAATATACGCAGCAAAGGCGTGTGCCTCGAATTAATCTGCGTTTCCTTGATCTCGGCGGCGGGATATTTCCCGGACCGGAGGCAGGGGCGGCTCGGCGGCGCAAAGGACGGCATCGCACAGAGGGTCGCATTACGTTATTATTATTGTAATAATTTGGGGAGAATTGAAGGAAGTTTATGAAAAATATCGGCTTGAATGACCTGCGGCGGATGTTTCGCGATTTTTATGTATCGAAGGGGCATTATCCGCGCGAGAGTTTTCCGCTTGTGCCCGGGAGTGACAAGAGTTTGCTGCTCATCAACTCCGGCATGGCGCCGTTGAAGCCGTATTTCGCGGGGCTTGCGGAGCCGCCGAGCAAGCGCATGACGACGTGTCAGAAGTGCATTCGGACGGGCGATCTGGACAATGTGGGGCATACGGCGCGGCACGGGACCTTTTTTGAGATGCTCGGCAGCTTTTCGTTCGGCGATTATTTCAAGCGGGAAAGCCTGGCGTGGGGCTGGGAGTTCATCACGCGGGTGCTTGAGCTGCCGGCAGAGCGGCTTTGGGCGAGTATTTACGAGGAGGACGACGAGGCGTACGATATCTGGGTGAACGAGGTTGGGATCGATCCGGCGCGGGTCGTCCGGATGGGCAAGGAGGACAATTTCTGGGAAATCGGCGTCGGGCCCTGCGGGCCGTGTTCGGAAATCTACTATGACCGCGGCGAGCGCTACGGCTGCGGGCGCGCGGATTGCAAGCCCGGCTGTGAATGCGACCGTTATGTGGAGTTTTGGAATCATGTGTTCACGCAGTTTGACAGCGACGGAAAGGGGGGCTACACGCCGCTGGCGCACCCGAATATCGACACGGGCATGGGATTGGAACGGATCGCCTGTATCATGCAGGATACGGATTCCATCTTTGATGTGGATACGATCCGGCATATTCTGGATCACGTCGCCGTGATTTCGGGCGTGAAATACGAGAACGGGGCGGCAGGAACGGATGTTTCCATCCGTATTGTGACGGATCACATCCGCTCGGTCGTCTTTCTGATCGGGGATGGGGTACTGCCGTCGAACGAGGGCCGGGGCTATGTCCTGCGGCGCTTGCTCCGGCGGGCGGCTGTCCACGGAAAAAAACTCGGGATCCGCGGTCTGTTCCTCTTTGAACTGGCAGACAAGGTCGTCGAGGTTTCCGGCCATGAATATACGGAAATTGCCCAAAAACAGCAATATATCAATAAGATTATCCGGCTTGAGGAGGAGCGTTTTGCCATCACGATCGATCAGGGCCTGGAGCTTTTGAACGAACACATCCGCGCGCTGAAAGACGTGGAGGGCGGCATTTTGGCGGGCGACAAGGTGTTCAAGCTCTATGACACCTACGGCGTCAATCCGGAGCTCACGCGCGAGGTGCTCGCGGAGTATGACATCACGATTGACGAGGATGGGTTTCTTGCGGAGCTTCGGCGGCAGCAGGAAAACTCGCGGCGCGGCCAGAAGCAGTCCGGCGATGAGGCATGGAAAACATCGGAGGAAGTCTTTGGGGGGTTGCCCGCGACTGCGTTTGTCGGCTATGATACTTTACAGGAAAAATGTTCTGTCACCCTGATTGTTTCTTCGGACGGGACGGCTGCTGAAGAAGCGTTCGCGGGCGAGTCTGTTTCGGTGGTACTCGACCGGACGCCGTTTTACGCGGAGAGCGGCGGCCAAGCGGCGGATATGGGCGATATGACGGGGGATACGGGGGACGGTACAGGGAACGGCACATGCGGGGACGGCACAGGGAACGGCAAGGGCGATGGCTGCTTTGCGGAGGTTCTCGGCGTGTTCAAGGCG
>JAITNA010000125.1 GCA_031290715.1 Eubacteriales Family XIII. Incertae Sedis bacterium
GCGCCTTGGAGCAGCGGCCGGGTTTCGTCGCAGTAGACGCGAAAATCATAGCCCCGCTCGTGTCCCAGATACATGGCCGCTGTCGCCGTGCCGTATTCGACCGTCGCCAGACGGCCGGCATTGCAATGCGTGAGCAGGCCCATGCCGGGGCGCAGCAGCGTGAGCGCGTTTTCCCCGATGGCGCGGCACATGGCGATATCCTCGTCGCGGATCGCTTTTGACTCCGCAAGCAAGCGGGCCTTGACCTCGCGGACATCCGCGGGCGGGTCGCCGCCGCCCGCTTCCGAGGCCGCCCCTCGGACGACGCCGCGCATACGGTCGAGCGCCCAAAAGAGATTGACGGCTGTCGGCCGCGCGGAAGCGAGATAGTCCGCCGCTTCGCCGAATTGCTTTTCAAATACGGCCGTGTCATTTGTATCTATATCCTTTGCGGCGAGATAGGCGGCAAAGCCCGCCGTCACACCGATGGCCGGGGCGCCGCGCACGCGAAGCACGTTGATTGCTTCCCAGATATCCTCCTGCTCCGACAGGCGCAGCAGTTTCATTTCATTCGGGAGCAGGGTCTGGTCGATGAGAACGATCTCCCCCGCCTGTTCATCCAACGCGATCGTCGGGAAATCGGAAAACCGGGATCCCTGCGTCGTCAACTCGTCACGGCAGTAGGCCATATGTCCGCATTTCCTTTTTCAGCTTTTCAAAATTCGCCGACTCCATTTGACAGAGCGGCAGACGATATTCATACGCGCATTTTCCCATCATATATAAGGCCGCTTTGACGGGAATGGGGTTGACTTCGCAAAACAGCGCGTCGATGAGGGGCTTGGCCCTCAGCTGAATCGCGGCGGCGGCCCGCACGTCGCCGGCCAAATACCGCTCGACCATATCGTGCGTGTCCCTCGGCGCGATGTTGGCAAGCACGGAGATCACGCCCTTGCCGCCCACGGAAAGCAGCGGCACGATCATATCGTCGTTGCCGGAATACAGATCGAAGCCTTCGGGCGCCCGGCGCGCGATCTCGACGACCTGCGAGATATCCCCGCTCGCTTCTTTGATGCCGACGATGTTGTCGATCCCGGCAAGCTCCTCACAGACGTCCGGTGCAATATTCATACCGGTCCGGCCGGCCACGGAATAGAGCAATATGGGCAGGGACGTCGCCTGCGCCATCACGCGGAAATGTTCGATCATCCCGCGGCGCGACGCCTTGTTGTAATACGGCGTCACATGAAGCAGGGCGTCCGCGCCCGCTTTCTCCGCGCGCTCGGTCAGCCGAAGGCCGTGTGAGGTTTCATTGCTGCCGACGCCCGCGACGACGGGAATCCGGCCGGCCGCGGTTTCCACCGCGAAGCGGATCACTTCGATCTGCTCATCGTCGGACAAGGTGGACGCTTCGCCCGTCGTCCCCGCGGCCACAATGGCATCCGTCCCTTCGGCGATCTGCCATTCAATCAGCGCGGCGAAACTTTCAAAATCGATTTTTCCGTTCCGGAAAGGCGTGATAACGGCCACGCCCGACCCTTCAAATACTGCCATGATTCCAATCCTTTCGTTCGTTTATTATTGATTATCATACCAGATTGCAAAAAAAAATGATATTATCAAAAAAATATGTTTCCAATTTGATAATTTCCATATATAATGGTGTTGCTATGAGGGTTCATATTTCTAACAGGATATTGTTTTTGGCGTTGGCGATTTCACTTGTCGCCCTTTCCGCGTGCGGCGACAAAGGCGGCGGGGAAGGTCTTGGCAATGTGATCAGCGGTATTACGAGCGGGGACAAGCTCACGGCCGAGAAGGATGTCGCCGCGGACGCGCCCGAGCGGGACAGTACGCCGCAGGTGCTCGGCGAAAGCGCGGACGGCGCGGCCGCATACACGGGCAGCGGCGCGACCATTGACTATTCCCACGCGGCCGACGGCTACATCATGGCGAAATACGAGGGGGACAACCCCAAGGTCAAATTGCAGATCACGAAGGACGGCGGCGAAACCTATACGTATGACCTTCAGCCCAACACCGATTTCGTGGGCTTCCCGCTCTCGCAGGACACCGGCGGCTATCAGGTGGCGGCGTTTCTCAATGTCGAGGGCGACAAATATTCCCCGGCGGCAAGCGGTGCCGTGCAGGCGGACATCACGGACGAGTTTCAGCCCTTCCTGCGCCCCAATCAATACAGCAATTTCAACAGCGGTTCGCAAGCGGTCGCGAAGAGCGCCGAAGTCGTCAACGGCACGAAATCGGATCTCGGAGCCATCGAAGCAGTCTTTGTTTTTGTAATTAATAATGTAGAATATGACTATGACAAAGCCGCGACGGTGCAGAGCGGATATGTCCCCAGTGTAGATGAAACGCTTTCGACCGGCAAAGGTATTTGCTTTGATTATGCCGCCCTCACGGCCTGTATGCTCCGCGCGCAGCGGATTCCGTGCAAACTCGTGGTGGGCTATGCGGGCGAAGCGTATCATGCGTGGATCAGCGTTCATGTAGAAGGCGTCGGCTGGGTCGACAATATGATTCAATTCAACGGGGACTCGTGGACGCTCATGGATCCGACCTTTGCGTCGAGCGGGGACACGGCGGATCCCAATGTGGTAGGCGACGGCGAAAATTACAATCCCGTCTATTATTATTGAATGTTTATCGGCGCTTGCACTTGATACGATGGAGGTTTTGGCAAAGAAATGGACGGACGTGGTATAATGACATTGGTCACAGAATCACATAAGGATACGGGAGGACGAGATGGCAAACAAATTTTTACTCTCAGCTGAGGAACTGGCGGCATTCTCCGCGCAGCTTTCCCTCACGGTCAAGACGGGCATCCCGCTTTCGGAAGCGGTGATGATCCTGAAAGACGACGCGGAAACGGAGTCCGCAAAGAAACTGCTCGGGCGGATTTTGGACAAGCTCGAGATGGGCAGTATGCTTGCGGAAGCGCTGAAGGAAACGGGGGTGTTTCCTGTCTATATGACGCAGATGATCGAAATCGGCGAAACGTCCGGGCGGCTCGATCATGTGCTTGACTCGCTCCACCGCTATTATGAACGGGAGGACAACATCGGCAAGAGCGCCAAGAGCGCCATCACCTATCCGGCCATCATGTTGGTCATCCTCGTCGTCATTATCATCATCCTTGTGACGAAGGTTCTCCCGATCTTCCAACAGGTATTCAACACGCTCGGCGGCGAAATGACGCCGCTTGCGCAGGGCGCGATGCGTTTCGGCGAGGCCATCTCGAATTCATCCGTCGTGATCGTGATCGTCGTCGTCGCGATCGCCGCGATCATCATTATCATGCGGCTGACGCCGGGCGGCAGGCAGTCCCTGATCGGTTTCGGGCAGCGCCTGTTCAGGACGCTCTCGGATCGGATGGCGGCCGCCAAATTCGCGTCCGGCATGGCGCTCATGCTGGCCAGCGGGCTTGACACGGACCGTTCCGTCGAGCTCACGCTGCCGCTCATGACCAACCCGGCGATGCGCGACAAGGTGGACAAACTCAAAAATCTGACGGAAAGCGGCGGCTCATTCACCGAGTCCGTCGTCGCAACAAAGGTCTTTACGGGGATGCAAGCGAGAATGCTCGCCCTCGGATTCAAATCCGGCAACCTCGATAATGTTATGGAACAGATCGCGGACGATTATGAGAAAGAGGTCGACGACAGGCTTGACAACCTGATCTCGATCATCGAACCGACCATGGTGGCCATCCTTTGCGTCATTGTCGGCCTCATCCTGCTTTCCGCGATGCTGCCTTTACTCGGCGTCATGTCGTCGATCATGTAGGAGGGTCTATCTTTGGCAAGGGTATTTCGTCCAAAGAAAACAACCGGCACGATCAAGGTGTTCGCCTTCATCGCCGTTGCCGTAGTGGTCGTCTGTCTTGTGTACTGGGGCCTTGGCAGCCTTAGCACAAATCAGTCGGATCGGGAGCGGCAGATTGCGGAGGATGCCATCGTCAAAGCGTCCGTTCAATGCTACGCGCTCGAATCGCAGTTCCCGACGGGCCTTGCCTATCTCGAAGAGAATTACGGGCTTTCGCTCGATCACGATAAGTATGTCTACCACTATCGGAGCATCGGTTCCAATATGATGCCCGAAATCAAGGTATTTCCAAAGACCGGAGGCGGGGCGTAGAACGCATGGGCAAGAAAAAACATTCCGTCAATATGATGTTCACTGTAATGCTGCTTTGTATCTTTGCGCTGGCGGCCATCTTTGTGGCGGTCCTCGGCGCGAAGGTCTACGCGAACAGCGCCGAAAAGCTGCAAGCCAACTTTGACACGCGGACGTCGATCGTCTACCTTTCGGAGAAAGTGCGCACAAACCCCGGCGCGGGCGTCGATGTACGCAGCGCGGACGGCGGCACGGCCCTTGTCCTGACCGAGGAGATTTCAGGCAAGGTATACGAATCATGGGTATTCGTTTCAAACGGGAACCTTTGCGAAACGGTCGTCCCAAAAGGGGACACGCCGAATCCTGCCGCGGCGCAGAAGATCATGCAGCTTGCTTCCCTTGATGCGGAGCTGAAGGACGGGGGCGTGTATATTACGGTCGTCACGACGGAAGGTGAAGAAAATACGACGTTTATCAGCGGGAGGACGGGGCAATGAGGACATCCAAATCAGCCGTTTTTCTGTTCGAGCTCATGATTATCATCCTCGTGTTCACGCTCGCGGCGGCGATCTGCACGCAGATTTTCGCGCAGTCGTTTGTCACGAGTACGACCTCGCACGAATTGACGATGAGTTCCATCAACGCCCAGACCGTGGCAGAGCAATTCAAGGCCGGCGCGGACGATATCGACCCGCTCTATTTTGACGAGGATTGGCAAAAGACCGACGCGGCCGGGGCGGTCTATACGGTGTCTTTGGAAGGACAGGCGGGCTCGCCCGGCATGCGCGACGCCTATGTGGCCGTGAGCAAGGCGGGCGGGGGCGAATCGATCTTTTCGCTGCATGTGAAGGAGTTTGTGGGCTGATGGCAAGAGTGTCGAAGAAAAAAGCATCGTTCGGGACTTCGATGGGCGTATCGTCCATCATCGCCATTCTCGTAATCCTCGTCCTCGTTGTCTTTTCGGCTTTGTCGATCACGACGTCGAAAGCCGACTACAACCTGTCCAAGAAAACCAGTGACGGCGTGATCGCGTTCTATGAAGCGGACAGCGCGGCGGAGGATAAGATGGCGGAGGTCGCGGCGGCGATTGATTCGGATTCGGGTTCGGGTTCGGGCGGCGGTTGGCAGAACGCGCTGAAAGCCGAGGGCTATCGGATTTCGGCCGCGGACGACGGGGAACGCATTTCCTATGTCGTTGAAATTGATGAAAACCGCAATCTTGAAGTGGAACTCCTTGCGGCCGAAGACGGCAAGCTCACGCGGGAACGCTGGCAGGTTGTGCCGTCGAAAGAGTGGGTCGCTGACGACAGCGTGACCCTGTTCAAGTAGCTGCGGCGATGTTCAAGCGGCTATGGCGATTCAGAGGGTGATATAATATGGACTTGGTACTTGATTCAATCCTCCGCGATGCCGCGGAGAGAAACGCTTCGGATATTTACTTGGTTTCCGGCAAACCGCTCTCCATCAAGGTGGGCGGTGAAATTATCGAGGTCACAGCCGACCGGCTCATGCCGGATCATACGCACGATTTGCTTCAAGAGATCTATGCGTTGGCATCGGGGCGCAGCATTGAACGCGTCGAGGAAACAGGCGACGACGACTTTTCCTTTTCGCTCGGCGGCGTCGCGCGTTTCCGCGTCAGCGCGTTCAAACAGCGCGGCACCCTCGCGGCGGTGATCCGCGTCGTCGCGTTTGACCTGCCCGATCCGGCTTCGCTCGACATCCCGCAGATCGCCTTGGGCCTGGCACAGCGAAAGAAAGGCCTTGTCCTCGTGACGGGCCCGACGGGCAGCGGCAAGTCGACGACCCTCGCCTGTATGATCGATGTCATTAACAAAACGCGCAACGCGCACATTATCACACTCGAGGACCCCATTGAATTTCTGCACCGCCACAGCCAGAGCATCGTCAGTCAGCGGGAAATCTCGCTCGATACGAAGAGCTATGTGGTGGCGCTTCGGGCCGCGCTCCGGCAAGCGCCGAATGTGATTCTGCTCGGGGAGCTTCGGGATTCCGAAACGATTGAAATCGCCATGACCGCGGCAGAAACGGGGCATTTGGTGCTTTCGACACTGCACACGGTCGGCGCGGCCAATACCATCGACCGCATTGTGGACGCTTTCCCCGCCAATCAGCAGGGGCAGATTCGCGTCCAGCTCGCGATGGTACTGGGGGCGGTCGTTTCTCAGCAGCTTGTACCCAAACACGACGGCGGCGTGCTGCCGGCCTTCGAGGTCATGATCGTCAACGACGCCATCCGCAATATGATCCGCGAGAGCAAAATCCACCAGATCGACGGCGTTATCACCTCCTCCGCGGCGGACGGTATGATGACCATGGACAGCAGTCTGCTGAAGCTGTTCAAATCGGGGCAGATCTCCGATATGACAGCGGCCGCATTCGCAACACAGCCGGAATTGATGAAAAAGCGAATCGCCGGCGGGATGTAGCAAACGCACAGTTTGTGCAGTTGAATAGGAAACAAAATAGGAAGCAAGCCAAAAAACGCTTGCTTCCCGTATATTTTCAGAAACAGGCAAAGGGGGGGGAGCCTGCTCACTGAAAGCAATGGACAAAAGGGGACGGTTCATTTGTCCTGCCCTCATTGTGTCGATTCAGCGGTCA
>JAITNA010000164.1 GCA_031290715.1 Eubacteriales Family XIII. Incertae Sedis bacterium
GCAACTGAAGTCCACCATCCCCGCCAGATACTTGAACTCAGCGGTATTATTGGCCGCGCGCGTCGTCAGAAAGCGCCGCTCCAACAAGGCGACCAGTTCATTCATTTTCTCGTCAAGAATAGCATCCATGGTTCAGTTCTCGTTTCTGGTCGACACCACGGATTTGCGTTTGATATCGAGCACCCCAAACTCTCCATTCGGATATGTTTCTTTGAATTTTTCGAGCAAAGCCTCTGCGCCATGTTCGACTTTGTACTTCATTTCGTCTTCGTAGAGCGGCAACATTTGATAGAAGTTGACATCCATTCCGTCCGGCAATTCGCAGACATTGCTAAAGTTCGGGGAATATCGGTGGATCGACAAGATCTTCAAAGGGAGTGATATTTTCGCCGTCGATATAAAACGGCACATTTACCCACGGGCTTCCGGGTTTCTCGCAGAGCTTGTGTACGTATTTACCAAGCAGTTCCATCGCTTTTTTGTCGTTCAGTTCGAAGATGTCGTTTGCCGCTAGGAATCGCGTGCCGTATTCCGCCCAAGAACCGTCCGGTCCGTAGAGGCTCTTTACGAAAGCGCCTACATCCCGCAGCAGCGACAGGCCGACGTCCAGCGTGATATAGCCGAGGTCTACAGATCCCGCAACGGCATGTGCGGCCATATTGGCGACCAATGTGAGGCCGTTCTTTCTTCCGTCCTCGTCGAGATAATTTGCGCCGTAGAGGGGGCGTGCGTAATCCCCGTAGTTCGTCGTTTTGCGGTCATATTCCGGAAATTCCGTTGCGGAAGGAATCGCGCCGCCGTCGAATATCTGTCCGATAATACACAGGGCGCTCGATTCGTCCGAGATACTGAAATCCCGTGCGAGTGCTTTTTTCAGCGCTTTCAAATCGGATTTTTGAAGGAGTCCCCCTGGGCTGATTGCGTAAAGGTGCCTTGGAAATTCATCGTCCGTGTGATCGTCGTTTTTCCAGACCGTAAACCAGTCCAGGAAAACGCTCACACGAAACGGCGCCGCCAATGCCATCCCAAAACGCTCCCCATAGGGAATCGAATCGAGAAAGGCTGTCCGCTCGGCTTCATCCGATTTCTTGCTTGCCTCCTGTTTTGCGGCTTCCTGTGCAAGTTCCTCTTTCGCCTCGGCACGGCCTTCCTTGATCGCTTCTATCAACTCTTTAAAAAATCCCATTTATATCTCCTGATTTTCACTTTCTGCTTTAACTTCCGTCTATTTTACGTAGGTTTCGGCTTCTGTCCGAATGAATCTCAACAGAGAACTCAACTGCGGTTTCCAGGTTTGATCCTGTTGATACCGAAGTTCGCAAACATCAACACAACTGTAGAGAGTCAACGTCGGGCCGCTGCTTTGAGTTTTTCGAGACGGGCGGCGGCTTCGCCGTTTGGTTTTGTATTCGCAATGCTGTCGTAAATCTGTTTGACGCGCTCAAGCTGTCCGGCGTTTCTGAGATCGACGGACAGATTGAACGCGGCGTTGACCAGACGGTTGGCGATTTCCGGATCGTCGGCGTGGGGAAGCGCGGTCGGCAACATCGCTTGGTACACCGCGTCGGCTTGCGCGAGATCGCCAGTGTCGCCATAGTCGGTAATCATGTTGAGCGCGCCTTTTACCAAACGCAGAACAACGCCCTGGTTTTGCGGATTCACCGCCGCCATTTCAACCAGACTGTTGAACATCTCCCGCGCCAGCGTCATATCGCCGCCATTCGAAGCGACCACCAGCAGATTGAAATCGGCAACGGCGGACGATACGACAAGCTCTGGTACGCGCTCATAACCGGGCTGCGAAGCCAGGGTTTTTACGCGCGCGCGATGGTGTTTCGCGGCTTCGACGCCTTTTGTTTTCCCGGCCTCCAGAATGAAACCGACCTCCCCGGAAGCGACATATTCAGCAACCAGTCCGGTCACGGTATGCGCTGTGATATAGGCGTACAGCCGTTCCCAAAGCTCCGCTTTTCCGAGTAGCGGCGAAGCGGTCTCCTCCGCCGGCGCGTTGACGCAAATATTATGCAGCGTGGATGCATACCGCGTATGCAAATGCACCGCGTCCCTTCCCTCATCCCCCGCTTCCGCAAGAACTTTGAGTTCGGCCAAGAGATCGGCGATCCGCGCGGCGCGGCGGATGGGTTCTTTTTCCGCGTAAGCGGTGACGAGGTTGTAGATCGAGTCCGACAAGCTTCTGATCAGCGATTGTTCAAGCCATTCATCCGCCCCGTCCGCTTGTCCCCGCGCGGCAAGCTCGCGGAGCCGATCGATCATTTCCTCGGACTTCCCGTAGTCGCCGCTCTCTGCGTAAACATAGGACAGATTGCTCAAAATCTGCCCTTCCAGAATGAGATAATGCCGTGCCGATTCAAGCGGATAGGTAACGCCACACAGCCGTTTGTAGTCCTCCAGAAGCCCGTGAATCTCCAGCGTTTCCGCGTTATGCGCGGCCTGTTCGGACAAAGCCGAGGTGAAATGATCATCCAGATTGTCGGGCGCGTATCCGGGAAATTCGTACTCCGTATCCGCTTCGCCCGCCTCCCGGTAGAGATCACCGTACACGCCGACGAGGCGCTCCAATTCCAGGATCATCTGGTACGCCCGATCGTAAATGAAATGCCCGAAATGCTCCTGGAAGACACAGTAGCAGGCATGGGCATATTCGCCGATGATGAAGGCGTTATTCGGATGGCGGTCCGCGAATTCTTTCAAATCTTTCAGGCCGGATTCAAATTCATGTGCGCGGTGATGGAATGTGTCTTCACGGATAAAAGCGCGTTTTGCCCACGCCAACATGCCCGGCATGACCGGGTCGCCGCCATGAGATGCCGCCAACTTCTCCAATGCGGCGTATTTGTCGAGGGCTTTTTCGCGCGCCGTTTTTGTTTTCTTGCCGAAAAAAATAAAGCGGGGTTTTTCTTGCGCTTCTTCGCAATCGAGATATTGGGCCAGCAATAGAACCATCGCGTTAGCGCACAGGCGCGCCGCCGCCCGGTCTTTGGGATCGCTTTGCGAAAACGCGGATAACATCGACAGGATGCGTTCCG
>JAITNA010000033.1 GCA_031290715.1 Eubacteriales Family XIII. Incertae Sedis bacterium
CGCCATTGTGTTCGGCGCGCAGGAGGCCGGTCTGGAGTTTTTGAAGGTCGATGGTTTTAACGCAATTCCCGGACGCGGCATCGAGGCGACGGCCCGCGGCGTGGCGGTACTCGCGGGCACCCGAAAATTGATGGACGAACGGGGTATCGCGCTGTCCGGTCTGGAGGAAACCGCGGGGCGTCTGGCGGAAGAGGGCAAGACGCCGATGTACGTGGCGTTTGACGGAGAGCCGGCCGGTATTATCGCGGTCGCCGACGTCGTGAAAGCGTCGAGCCGGGCGGCGATCGAGAGTTTACGCAAACTCGGTATCGAAGCTTTGATGATCACGGGGGACCATGAAAAAACCGCCGCCGCTATCGCGAAGCAGGTCGGTATCGACAGGGTGCTCGCGGAGGTGTTGCCGCAGGATAAATCAAACGAGGTCAAAGCCCTTCAAGCGGATGGCCGGAAGGTGGCGATGGTGGGCGACGGTATCAACGACGCGCCCGCCTTGGTACAGGCCGATGTCGGGATTGCCATCGGGTCCGGTACCGACGTCGCGATGGAGTCGGCAGACATCGTACTCATGCGCAGTGATTTGATGGATGTGCCGACCGCGGTTGACCTCAGCAAAAAGACGATCCGCAACATCAAGCAAAATCTGTTTTGGGCGTTTGGCTACAATGTGATCGGCATTCCGATTGCGGCCGGGGTGCTGTATCTGTTCGGCGGCCCGCTGCTCAATCCGATCTTCGCGGCGGCGGCGATGAGCCTGAGTTCGGTGTCGGTACTCTCAAACGCCCTGCGGCTGAAGCGGTATAAGCCGCTGAGTGCCGACCGCCCGTGAATACAAAGGAACACAAAGGAACACAAAAAAGTGTAACTGCTCAGACCCCTGCTAAAATACTGTCATTCCCGCGAATGCGGGAATCCAGGGTATGGCTAATCACTGGATTCCCGGTTCGCTTCGCGCCCGGGAATGACAATGGGCAAGCAAGTCTGAGCAGTTACAAAAAAGTTCGTCCCTTTTGTGTTGAAACCGTTTGATTTGGTATAATTGGTATGAGAAAATAGGGCCGGATGTAATATAATCGAGTAATAGGAGGATTTTCAAATGGAGAAAACTGTACTGAATGTGGATGGGATGTCTTGTGAGCATTGCGTGAACGCGGTCACGAAGGCGGTGACTGCTTTGCCCGGAATCGGGAGCGTCGCGGTGGATTTGGACGCGAAAACGGTGGCGGTGGAATACGATCCCGCTGTCGTCACGCCGGATCAAATTGGGACCGAGATCGAGGATCAGGGGTATGACATCGTCGCGTGACGGCGGGGCGCCGGCGAACAAAACGATTTTGGTGGTGGACGACGAGCCTAAAATTATCGAGGCGGTTTCGTCGTTTTTGGAAAGCAAGGGTTTTTCGGTATTGTCCGCGGAAAGCGGCAATCAGGCGTTGGAGATTTTCGGCCGGGAGAATATCTCTTTGGTCATACTCGATCTCATGCTGCCGGATGTGAGCGGCGAGGAGGTTTGCCGCAGACTTCGCGGCCGCTCAAGGACGCCGATCATCATGTTGACAGCCAAGGCGGGTGAAAGCAGCCTGCTTGCGGGGCTCGGGCTCGGCGCAGACGATTACATTACAAAACCGTTCAGTATCAAGGAATTGTATGCGCGCATAGACGCCGTTCTTCGGCGAACCGAGGACGACCTGCTCCCGCTTTTGGCCCGAAACTCTTTCAATAATGGGGACCTGGTGGTCGACTTCGAGCAGAACATGTTCAAGAAACAGCAGACCGTCCTTGCGCTGACGCCGAGCGAAACGCGGATTTTGGCCGCGTTGATCAAATACCCCGGCAAGGTATTCAGCCGCGCGGAGTTGATCGATGTCGCGCTCGGGGAGGATTTTGACGGGTACGATCGGGCGATCGACAGCCATGTAAAAAACCTGCGGCAGAAAATCGAGGACGATCCGAAGGAGCCGAAATACGTCCTGACAATTCACGGCTTCGGATACAAATTCGGAAGTGAGGCAAGGTGATACGAAGCCTGCGCGCGCAATTGTCGCTCTCCGTTTTGGTGATCGTACTTTTCACGGTTGTCGTCGTCAGCATATTGGCCAATATTTTTGTCAATCGCCAATTTGAAACCTACATCACGGAGCAGGAAACGGCGCGGACGGAGAACATCGCCGCCGATCTCGGGGCGCAGTACGATGAGTCGGCGGGGGGCTGGGATACGCAGTATCTTCACGCCGTCGGCATGTACTCCCTCTATGACGGATATATCCTGAAAATTTACGATAATCTCGGCGGGATGGTATGGGACGCGGAAAACCACGATATGACACTGTGCAGCCGGATCATGGTCGATATTACGGCGCGCATGGGAAAGAGCAATCCCGACGGGGGGTTTTCGGCGCATCAGTATGATCTGACGAAGAACGGCCGGACGGTCGGCTCGGTTTCGATCCATTATTACGGCCCGTATTTTTATACGGAGGATGATTTCTATTTTTTGAGTACGCTGAATGCGGTCCTGCTATCCATCGGCGTCGTCGCGTCCGTGCTCGCGCTTTGCTTCGGCTGGCTGTTCGCGCGGAGAATCTCGCGGCCCATCGCCAAGACGGCGGACATCGCCCATCAGATCGCGCAAGGGAATTACGGGATTCGTTTTGAGGGGCGGCCCAAAACGCGGGAATTGAACGAACTGGCGGCCGCCGTGAATCAGCTTGCGGGCGCTCTTGGCGAGCAGGAGCTGCTGCGAAAGAGATTGACGACGGACGTCGCGCACGAACTGCGCACGCCGCTGACGGCGATCAGTTCCCATCTGGAGATGATGGCCGAGGGGCTGTGGGAGGCCACCCCCGAGCGGCTGCAAAGCTGTCTGGATGAGATCACGCGGCTCGGCAAACTTGTTTCCGATCTGGAGCAATTGGAGAAGGTAGAAGACGGCAATCTGAAATTGGACAAGGCGCCGGTCGATTTGCTTGAACTCGCGCGTTTTGCCGGCGATCATATGAAAGGCCAGATCGAAAGCAAAGGCATTTCGTTCTCCGCGGAAGGCGAGCCGGCCATTGTCAACGCCGACAAAGACCGGATCACCCAGGTGTTCACCAATCTGCTTTCAAACGCAATCAAGTATACGCGGGAAAACGGAAACATACGCATTGTCGTGGAGGATACCCCCGCGGGCGGCCGCGCCCGAGTCGAGGACGACGGCATCGGCATACCCGACCATGAACAGCATTTGATTTTTGAGCGTTTCTACCGCACCGACCAATCGCGAAACCGAAAAACAGGCGGCGCGGGCATCGGGCTGACCATCGTGAAATCAATCATATCGGCGCACGGCGGCACGATTCAGGTAGAAAATGGCGACCCGTGCGGAAGCCGCTTTGTTTTTTTGCTGCCTAAAAGCGGCTAAATGTGGGGTAAAATGTGTTGATTAAGCCGGATATAGGTTTTTGGGATTTGTATAATTTGCTGTAGTTTTTTTTGTATATCTATTGAAATTTACATGTTTCTGTGGTAGACTCCGGGATGATGGAAGAAATTAAAACTGGCTGAATGTGTGTAATATTACTGCGATCAAGCCGGTTTTACGGAAAACTCGGATGAGGAGAAAACGATGAATATTATTGGCCGGGAGCAGGAAAAACACGCGCTGACATCTTATCGCGAATCGGAGCGGCCGGAATTCCTTGTGGTGTACGGCAGACGGCGGGTCGGGAAAACATTTCTGATCAAAGAATTTTTCGAAAATGATTTCGCCTTTTACTGCACGGGGCGCACGGATGAGGGCATGACCGGACAGCTTCAGGCTTTCACTGCCGCGCTCGGCAAGTACGGCGGCGAAACCTATGAGGCGAAAGACAATTGGTTCGACGCCTTTCTTCAATTGGAGCATTTGATCGAAAGGGCGGACGTGTCCGGAAAAAAAGTGATTTTCATCGATGAAATGCCGTGGCTCGACACCCCAAAATCAGGATTCCTTTCCGCGTTTGAATACTTTTGGAACAGTTTTGCGTCGTCGCGGCCGGATATCCTTTTGATTGCGTGCGGCTCCGCGACATCATGGATCGCAGGAAAGCTTTTTGAGAATACGGGCGGGCTTTTCAATCGTGTCACCAAACGGATGTATATCAAGCCTTTCACGCTGAAAGAGTGCGAGGCCTTTTTTCGTGATCGCGGCATCGTGCTGAATCGTTATCAAATCATCGAAAGTTATATGATTTTCGGCGGGGTCCCGTTCTATCTCGACCTTTTCGACAAGGGCTACGGCCTGGCGCAAAATGTGGATATGCTGTGCTTC
>JAITNA010000112.1 GCA_031290715.1 Eubacteriales Family XIII. Incertae Sedis bacterium
CAAAGCGTGGAAGCCAACCTGCATCTCATGGCGGACCGTATCTTTCTGACAAGGGATGATTCTGTTTTCAGCAACGAAAACGCGTCCATAGCCGATCAAAAGGCCGTGATCGACAAGACCTTCTCCGGCATCGAATTCATATGGCTCGGCATATACGATCCGGACGGCAATCTGAAAACGGGCAGCAGCGTTTGCCCGCAGTCCATCAGCGGCGACAGCTTGTTTTCGGATATGGCGGAAACGGCAAACCTCGTGATCGCGGATACGCGGCAGGGTACGGAGGGTTTGGAGATACTCGTCGGCACGCCGATCAATGACTCGGCCGGCGAAGCATACGCCTATATGGTCGGTTCCTTCGACTACGGCATTCTCAATGATACCTTGTCCAATATCAATCTGGGTTCCAACGGCTCCGCTTTCATTATTAATGAACAGGGCGAATACATGGCGCACAGCGACCGGCAGCTTGTCGCCGAGAAAAAGACAATCGTGGATACCTACGGGGCGAACAGCGAGCTCGACGGGATGCTCGCGCAGATGAATCTGGGGCAGACGGGCATTCTCAGCTTGGGTGACTCGCTCCTGCGACTGGAGGACGGGACCTTTTTCAGCTACGCGCCCGTTCGCGGTACGCTGTGGTCACTCGTGATTGAAACGCCGAAAGAAGATTACATGAGCGATACCGTGCGGGCCATTACGACCGCCTTGATCATCGCGGCGATCCTGTTCATCTTCGCGGCCTTGTATATCAATTTGCTCGCGACCCGCATACAGCGCCCGCTGCGTAAGGTCACCGACCGGATCATCAGTCTGGCGCAGGGCGATCTTCATTCGGATGTGGAGATTTCCAAAACGCGCGATGAAACCCAGCTCTTGTCGTCGGCGCTGAATGTGACGCTGAAAGACATCAACAGCTATACGGGCGAGATTTCGCGCGTGCTTTCGGAACTTTCGCGGAGCAATCTGGACATATCGGTGGACGGCCGCTTCCTTGGGGATTTTATCGTAATGAAGGAGTCGCTGAACACAATCGTCGATTTTTTGAATCATATCATGCATGCGATACAGGACGCGTCGGCGCAGGTGCTCGGCACGGCGAAACAAGTATCCGAAACGGCGCTGCAGGTGCAGGGGAGTTCCGGCAGCCAGTCGTCGGCCATTATGAATTTGAAAAACGAAACCGCGCTGATTTCCGAGAATGTTTCCGGCGTGAGCGACAATACGGCGCAGGTCGTCGCCTTGCTCGGCGACGTGGAGAGCCTGTTGAAAGAGGGCGAATCGCATATGAATGATATGCTGACCGCCATGAAGAATATCAGCGACAATTCGGAGGAGATTACAAAGGTCAACAAATTCCTCGAGGACATCAGCTTCCAGACCAATATTCTGGCGCTCAACGCGGCGGTGGAGGCTTCGCGCGCCGGCGCGGCCGGGCGGGGCTTCGCCGTTGTGGCCGAAGAGGTCAGGAGCCTTGCGGCCAAATCCGGCGAATCGTCCAAGCGCACGCGCGGCATGATTGAGTATTCGCAGAAATCGATCGATCATGGCTCTCAGTACGCGCGTCAGATGGCGGATTCCATTTCAAAGATCATGGAGATGGTCGCGGCGATCAGCAAAAAGACCGAAGCGCTGAATGAGGCCGTATCGGAGCAAACGTCGTCGCTGAAAAATGTGACGAATCAGATCGAGGAGATCGGCAGCCTTGCCGCGGGCAATTTGGCATCGAGCCGGATCAGCGCACAGGCCAGCCGGACATTGGAAGAACAGGCGGATACCCTCGCGGAAATGGCAGGGCGCTTCCGTCTGAAAGACGGCGTTTCGGGGGCTTCCGGGACTTTCGTTTCCGGGGCTTCCGGGGCCGCGGGGGCGAACGCGGGCGGCTATGGAGGGCATGACGAATGAATATGAGTACAGCAAAGACGCGGACAATGACGGCGATGACGCGGGGCGCCCGCGCGGTTTCGATCACCGCCTGCCTTGCCGTGATCCTCGCGGCGGGACTTTCGCTTTCCGCTTGCGAAAAAAACGCAAACGGGCTGAAGGACGGGTATTATACGGCGCAGGAAGCGGCGCCGGAGCGCGGATGGACGGAATTCATTACGATATGCGTCAACAACGACAAGATCGTAACGGTGGAATATCAGGCCAAGACGGCGTCGGGCTTCATCAAATCATGGGACATGGACTATATGCGCACCATGAATGCCGTGGACGGCACCTATCCGAACGAATATGTGCGGATCTACTCGCAGGAATTTCTCGAAGCGCAAAGCGCGGACATCGACGCCGTTTCCGGCGCGACCCATTCCTACAACAGTTTCAAGCTGCTCGCGGCCGCCGTCATCGCAAAGGCAAAAGCCGGGGATCATACGGTCGCCATCGTGGAGGTCCCGCCCTCGGAATAAAAACGCCGAGATTCGGCAAATAGGCGTTCATGGCAGCCTCAAATGTCGTAGTAGTCGTCGGGGTCGTCCTTATCAATAGTATCGCCCGTGAACTGGTTCAGGACGTTTGTCGCAACGCGCGCTCCCGCGGAAGCGTAGGACAGGAGCTTTTCCCAGTAGGTAAGGATCAGGACGATGGCGACGCCGAGCCCGATGATGGCCGCGCCGATGCCGAACATATAAAGCAAGAATTTTTTCATGGTTTTACCTCCTGTTTTGTATCATTTCGCAAGTTCA